>NZ_JAGYFX010000002.1:0-185926 GCF_019946615.1 Pseudomonas sp. BF-R-01 | reverse complement strand
GCCTCGCTCCTACAGGGGGGTGCGCAATTCCTGTAGGAGCGAGGCTTGCCCGCGAAGGCGATCTGGAAATCAACGCATGACGCGAATGGATTAACCCAGGTTTTGCTCAGTCAACCGCTGCACCGCCAACCGCCGATAGTGCGACGGCGTCATGCCTTTCAACTGCTGAAAACGCCGATTGAAATTGGAGATATTGTTGAAGCCCGACTCGAAACACACATCGGTCACCGGCTTGTCGCCGTCGGCCAGCAGTTCACAGGATTTGCTGATGCGCAGCCGGTTGACGAACTCGATGAAGCAGCGCCCGGTGGCTTGTTTGAACACGCGACTGAAATAGGTCGGCTTCATGCCCAGGTGCTCGGCGACTTCCTCCAGCGGCAGTTCACGGGCGTAGTGGGCAAAGATGTAATCCACCGCGCGGTTGGTGCGATCGATATTGTGTTCATCCGCCAGTTGCGGCGTTGTGGCACCGGACAGCAGTTGGTAGTCGTCGGTGGCTGCGAGCAACTCCAGCAAAATGAAAAAGTGCCCGAGGCGGGTCATGCCTTTGGTGTCGGCGATCCGCTGCATCAAGGTCATCGCCTGGCGGATGGTGTGCTTGCAGCGAAACTCGATGCCGTACTGCGCGCGCTCCAGCAAGGGCGCCAGTGTCTTGAGTTCGGCAAACACCTGGTGGCCGCTCTCGAACAGCTCGTCGGTGAAGTTGACCAGCATGTCCCGCTTGGGCACCACTTCGTCCTCGGCGACCTGGCTGATCCAGTTGTGGGGCAGGTTGGGGCCGGTGAGGAAGAGAGTTTCCGGATAGAAGTTGCCGATGTAGTCGCCAATGAACACCTTGCCGGAGCTGGCGACGATCAGGTGCAGTTCGTATTCCTTGTGAAAATGCCAGCGCACCAAGGGGCAGGGGAAACCGTGCTGGCGATAGATGATCGACAACCCGTTATGGTCGTCCATCAGTTCGTAGGAAGGATCGGTGACTCTGGCAGTCCGGGTCATATCAGGGCGCTTTTATTGTTATTGCGCCCTGATCATGCCTCTTTACCGGCCGACATTGCCAGCCTGGGGCATGTCGACCGACGTCATGCGCCCGGTTACGGATGCAGGGCGCTGCCATAAACCGCCTTCATGCTCGACGCGCTCCAGCAGTAACGCACGATGTCTGACTCATCGAAAAAGTCGGTGCTGACAATGCTGCATCGCGTCACCCAGTCCCGGGTCGGGTTGAACCAGGCGTTGATCTGGTTCTTGATGTCCTGAGGCCCGCCCAGAAAACCGTAGCTGGTGGCCGACAACGACCAGAGAAAGCTCTCGAACGGTGCGTCTTGCAGCTCGTTGGCAATGTGGCGTTCCAGTTCCGCCGTGTCGGTGAAGGTTTCGCCGCTCCATTTGTGCGGGATGCGCGGCCAGAAGTAATCATCGTCCAGCCCCCGCACAACGTGCGCTGCCAGCACCAGCCTGCGGCGGGTGCTCATGCGTTTGAGTTGGCCCACCGTTTTCGACGCGTCGTAGGACGGTATGACTCGGTGCCCGAGTCGACTCACCAGCAGGTCATTGAGTTTCTTGTGGTCAAAACGCTTGGCACCGTCGCCCATTTGGTGGAAGTCGAAGACGATGAACTCGTCCGGGTTTTGATCAAGAAACGCGGTTGTCGCGTCGATCAGCTCATCAAGGACACGATGAGACTGAAAGCCATTGTGATGAAAGTAGAAGATCGATTGATCGCGCCCCTCGGTGTAACCAAGTCGGATATCAAATGCCCGTGCACCATTGGCCAGTTGCCACGCAAATGAGTCGTTTTGGCACGTGGTCCAGTTACCAATGACAACATCATAGTTAGGGGCTTTTTTGTCCATGCCGCTGTTGTGAGTGCCTGGCCAGATCAAGTCGGTCAACTTCAGGCGGTCGACGTCGAGCACATTACTCATCCATTTCTTTTTGTCGAACGTACCTTGTAAAGATTGGGTCATTGTCATTCCTGATAGTGGCTTCAGCCCATCCGTGGGATGAAGTGGATATATGTAGTTTCAAGCATAGGGGTGCGTTCCAGCATTGCCAGTGACGGAAACATCTGCACAAATTAATAGTGTCAGGCGTTGGCTTTGATCAGATTGGCCATCCGGCAATGGCTGACCAGATTCGATGTTTCAAAAAAGTCCGCGTTGATAATGCTGCACCTTAGAATCCACTCGCTGACGGCCGGGTCAAACCATTGATCAAGCTGCTCGCCGATGTTCACCGGACCGCCCACGGCGTGGTAACTGGTGGCGGAGAGCGACCATGGCATGTCGCTGGTTGGCGGGTATCGCATGACCTGCGAGATATGCGCGTTCAGCTCACTGATGCTGGTCGTCCCGATTCCGCTCCATTCGTGCGGAATGTACCGGCAAAACAAGGTGGCATCGAAGCTCGGGTGATATTCGGCGGCAACCAGCACACGCCGGGCATGACTGGCCCGTTTCAATTGACCGAGTGTCAGGCCTGCATTCCTGTAAGGAATTATCCGGTCACCCAAATGAGTCATCAGCAGGCGGTTGAACTCCCGATGGTCAAAGGCCTGGTTGCCTGCATTCAACTGATGAAAATCCAGCACGATGAACTCATCGGGGTTTTCCTGCAGAAACCGGATCACGCTCGTGATCAGGTCTTCCAGGGAGCGGGAGGAGCGAAAACCGTTGTGCTGGCACCAGAAGGTTCCGACGCCATTGCGACCGATTTCATACTCCAGCCTGACATCGAGCGCGCGGGCGCCTTGGGTCAATTGATAGTAGAACGTATGGGTCTGGCAAGCGGCCCAGTGACTGATGCCCGGTGCCGCATACGAGGCCTTTTTGTCCACGCCGGCATTATGCGCGCCAGGTAAAACCAGTTCCGCAAGCGAGAGTGAATCAATGACCGGAAGTTGGGTCATCCAGCGATGGGTGGTAAATGATTGGTTGTTGTAGAGGAAGTTAAGCTTAGTTGCTGTTAGATCGTTATTCATCGTGCGTCCTTGCACAGTAGGTTAATCGTCAGAGGAGACGATTCTAACGATCAAGTGTCATCTTTAGTTCTGTTTTTCGCTTCAATCCATTGCGCCATGTATTGAGTGCTTTTATGTTGGTGGTGGCGCAGCATGCTGCCGGTAAAGTTGTCCCGTCTTAGTGTCCGCAAGTGCTGTTGGCAATACTCTAGTTTTGCAATCAACGCCGGGCCGTGGGTGTGCAGCTGATAACGTTCGGCCAGCAGTTCCAGGCCAACAGCCTGGGCGTTCGACCATTGGGCCTGGTCTTTATAGAGTTGCACCGCGCAATCGGCAAACTCGCGTGCCGTGCGGGTCACGGCGCCCGGCCAGGGGCCTTGGCCATACATGGCTTCGGCACCGATCGGCGTGGTGACATTCGGTGTACCGCAAATCATCGCATCGACGATTTTGCCCTTGATGCCCGCACCGAAACGCAACGGCGCCAGGCATACGCGAGCGGCCGACATCACTTGCAACGCATCTTCTGCCCAGTTCATTACATGGAAACCTTGCGCCGCATTGTGCAGCGCGGTCGCCTTGGGTGGCGTGTAGGCCCCGTAGATGAGCAAGCGAGCGGTGGGCAATTGCTCGCGAATCAGTGGCCAAATGGTGGTTTTCATCCAGAGCACCGCATCCCAGTTGGGCGCGTGACGGAAGTTGCCGATACTAAGGAAGTCCGCGCGCTCCTCAAAACCCGCCAGCGGCGCGCTCGGTGGATCGACCATCAACGGGCACCAGTGCAGCAGGCTGCGTGGCACCTTGAACTGCTCGACCAGCAACTCGATTTCCGTTTCGGAAATCATCAGGTTCAAGTCGCAGCGATACAACGCAGCGATTTCCCGTTTCGCCAGGTCGGTGTCGGCCATCAGTTCGAACTCTTCACGCAAGGCCGGTGCGAACAGCCCGCTGAAGTCATTGTCGTCGTCGCTGGCCTTCAACCGGTCCTTGAGCCGTTGATGCCGGGCATGGCGCAGGCTTTGCAAATCCTGCGTTCCGAGCACGCGCAAGGCATCGGGGCAGTGCTTCTCGACACGCCAGCCGAACTGTTCTTCCATCATGAATTGCTCGAACAGCACGATGTCCGGCGCCAGTTCGCGGACAAACACATCGAAACTGCTGTTGTTCAGTTCGATCGGCACTTCACGAATGCCCAGCGCCGTCAGGTCTTCCTGATGTTCGCCAGCACCGGCGGGGCTGCTGAAGGTCACGTCCCAGCCTTGTTGCAGAAACGTCCCGAGCAGTTGCATCACATACCCACCCGCCGCGGAGGAGCGTGGCTCGGGCCAGACGTAGCCGATAACCAGGACTTTGGTGGCGCGGGGCAGACTCATGCAGGGAGATTCCTTGAAGCGGGCAGGGGAATAAAAGCGGGGCGCAATTAAACCACAGCCGAGGACGATTCCTCAGCCCGCTCAACGACGGCTAGGCATTACCGAGAATGCCTTTGACCTTGTCGCGCAATTGATCAATGGAAAACGGTTTGCCGATCACATGCATTCCGGCGGGCACCTCAATATTTTCTGCGTAGCCGCTGGCAAACAGGACGGGCAGTTCCGGGCGAACCATGCGCGCCTGCGTGGCCAGTTCGCGGCCATCCATGACCGGCAAACCGACGTCGGTCATCATCAGATCGATGTATTGATCTTCATCATTGAGAAATTCCAGCGCCTGCTCGCATCCGTTCGCCTCCAGAACCTTGAATTCCAGCTCCTCCAGCACATCGACGATCAGCATGCGCACAATGTCGTCGTCTTCAACGACCAGGATGATGGATTGTTCAGCGGACATATTGGGGGTTCTCAACAGTTGAATTCGCAGTGACCGGCCGATCAAAAACGCCGGGCTCTAGCATGAGTAAGTAACGGACCCCGACAAGTTCCCGACCCCACTGGAAAAAGAATAGCCGTACCAGGGCGGACAAGGATAACCGCTCCTTTGCGCTGGGGCAGTTGAATGTAGGATTTAGCGCACAATCACGTCAGAAAATTGGATCAATGCGGCAGATTTGAGGCAGACTCCCTGGATTCCAACAGTTCGACAAGGCCCTCCCATGACCACTGCGTCTTCGGTTGACGAGCAACGATTTCGTAAACTCCTGAGCCGCAACGTCAGCCTGCCGTTGGGTGTCGGTGTGCTCAGTGCGGTGTTCTTTGTCTCGCTGATCACCTATCTGCTGTCGGTGATCCAGTGGGTCCAGCACACCGACCGGGTGATCAATAACGCCAATGAAGCGGTCAAGCTGACCGTCGATCTGGAGACCGGCATGCGCGGTTTCCTGCTCAGTGGCGACGAGAGATTTCTTGAACCCTACGAAACCGCCAAGCCGAGAGTCGCGGTAGCGGTCAAGACCTTGCTTGAACTGACGGCGGACAACCCGGTGCAAACCGACCGCCTGCAACGGCTCCAGGCCCTGCAGGATGAATGGGCGACTTACGCGCAGAACATGATCGACTTGCAGCATGCGGGCGGTGACTACCGCAGCGCCATCAAGGCCGGGCGCGGCAAACGCCTGACTGATGAAATCCGCAAGCAATTCGAAGACGTGATCGACATGGAGCAGCAGTTACGCGCCACGCGTAACGAAGAAGTGCGCCGCAGCACGATCTGGAGCATCAGCCTTTATCTGCTGTTCATTGTCGGCATCAGCGGGTTGCTCGCCTACATTGGCCGTCGGGATCTGCTCAACCTTTCGCAAAGCTACAGCGCCAACCTGGCCGCGCAGCAGGCCAGTGCCCATCGTCTGGAACAGCAAGCCTGGCTGCGCAATGGCCAGACCGAGCTGGCCGAGCAAGTGCTGGGGCAACTGTCGCTCAATCTGCTGGGGCGCAACATTCTGCAGTTTTGCGCGCAATACCTCGGCACGGCGGTGGCGGCTATTTATGTACGTGAGGAGCATGGCGGCCTCAAGCGCATTGCCTCTTACGGTTTTTCCCGTGAGCAGGAAGCCCTTGAACAACAGATTTACAGCGACGAAGGGATTGTCGGGCAAGTGGCGCAACAGGCGAAGCTGATACGCCTCGACAACGTGCCAAGCAACTATTTCAAGGTCAGTTCCGGCCTTGGTGAAGGCTTGCCGCACAGCGTGCTGGTGGTGCCGACCAGCGATGACGATCGGGTCAACGGGGTCATCGAACTCGGCTTCCTGCGCCCGTTGAACGACCGCGACATCGAACTGCTCGAACTGATTGCCGGCAACATCGGCACTTCCATCGAGGCCGCGCGCTATCGTCAACGCTTGCAGGAAGTGCTGGCCGAAACCCAGCAACTCAACGAAGAACTGCAAGTTCAGCAAGAAGAACTCAAGACCGCCAACGAAGAGCTTGAAGAGCAATCAAGGGTTCTCAAGGAGTCCCAGGCGCATCTGGAAACCCAGCAGGTCGAGCTGGAGCAGACCAACGAACAACTTGCCGAACAAGCCCTGACTCTGGCCGAGCAACGCGATGCCATGGACCTGAAGAACACCGAACTCAATCAGGCCCAGGCCCAGCTCGAAGAGCGCGCCGAAGAGTTGCAGCGCTCTAGCAAGTACAAGTCCGAATTCCTCGCCAACATGTCCCACGAATTGCGCACGCCGCTGAACAGTTCGTTGATCCTGGCCAAGTTGCTGGCGGAAAACCCGCAGGAAAACCTCAGCGCCGAACAGGTCAAATTCGCCGAGTCGATCTATTCGGCCGGTAATGATTTGCTGAACTTGATCAACGACATTCTCGACATCTCCAAGGTCGAGGCCGGCAAGCTGGATATGCGTCCGGAAAACACCAGCGTCGCCCGCCTGGTGGACGGTTTGCGCGGGATGTTCCAGCCACTGGCGACGGACAAGCAGCTGGATTTCCAGGTCGATGTGCAGCCCGGCGCACCGATGATGATTTTCACCGACCGCCAGCGTCTGGAGCAGGTGGTGAAGAATCTGCTGTCCAACGCGGTGAAATTCACCGAGAAAGGCACGGTCAGCCTGACCGTCGCCAGCCAGCCCGGCGACGGCATTGCCTTTATCGTCCGCGATTCCGGGATCGGTATCGCACAAGAGCAGCAGGAAAGCATTTTCGAAGCGTTCCGCCAGGCCGACGGCACCACCAATCGCCGTTACGGCGGCACCGGGCTGGGCCTGTCGATTTCCCGTGATCTGGCGGCATTGCTCGGCGGTTCCATCAGTGTCACCAGCGAACCGGGGCAGGGCAGTGTGTTCACCCTGGTCTTGCCGCAGCAATACGTTGAACCGGGCGAGACGCCGGTCGAGCCGATGCAGGCCTCACCGGTTGCGCTGACGCCGAGAGCACCGGCACCTGCCCTGGTGCCGCTGATCGCCGAAGTCGATATCCCGCGTTTCGACGACGATCGAGGCAAGGCTCCTTTCACCACTCGCTGCATTCTGGTGGTGGAAGATGAGTCAAACTTCGCGCACATCCTCTACGATCTGGCCCACGAACTGGGTTATCAGTGCCTGGTGGCCCACGGCGCCGACGAAGGTTATGACCTGGCGAAGGAATACATTCCCGACGCCATCCTGCTGGACATGCGCCTGCCGGACCACTCTGGCCTGACCGTGTTGCAGCGCCTGAAGGAACACGCGGAAACCCGACACATCCCGGTGCACGTCATCTCGGTCGAAGACCGGGTCGAAGCCGCGATGCACATGGGCGCCATTGGTTACGCGGTCAAGCCGACCACCCGTGAAGAACTCAAGGACGTGTTTGCCCGCCTCGAAGCCAAGCTGACCCAGAAGGTCAAACGCGTGCTGTTGGTGGAAGACGATGACTTGCAGCGCGACAGCATTGCCCGGTTGATCGGCGACGATGACATTGAGATCACTGCGGTCGGCCTCGCGCAGGATGCACTGGACCTGCTGCGCACCACAGTGTTCGACTGCATGATCATCGACCTGAAACTGCCGGACATGTTGGGCAATGATCTGCTCAAGCGCATGTCCACCGAGGACATCTGTTCGTTCCCGCCGGTGATCGTCTACACCGGGCGCAACCTCACTCGCGACGAAGAGACCGAACTGCGCAAGTATTCGCGCTCGATCATCATCAAGGGTGCACGCTCGCCGGAGCGTCTGCTGGATGAGGTCACACTCTTTTTGCACAAAGTCGAATCGCGGTTGTCCCATGAACGGCAAACGATGCTCAAGACCGCGCGCAGCCGCGACAAGGTCTTCGAGGGTCGCAAAGTGCTGTTGGTGGACGACGATGTGCGCAACATCTTCGCCCTCACCAGCGCGCTGGAGCAAAAGGGCGCAATCGTGGTCATTGGCCGGAACGGTCGTGAGGCGATTGAAACCCTGAATGAAGTGGAGGACATCGATCTGGTGTTGATGGACGTGATGATGCCGGAGATGGACGGTTTCGAGGCGACGAGCCTGATCCGTCAGGACCCGCGCTGGCGCAAGCTGCCGATCATTGCGGTGACGGCCAAGGCCATGAAGGACGATCAGGAGCGCTGCCTGCAGGCCGGCTCCAACGATTACCTGGCCAAGCCCATCGACCTGGATCGCCTGTTCTCGCTGATTCGCGTGTGGTTACCGAAGATGGAACGCATTTAGTGGAACGCAATTATTCAGTGGAGCGAAGTAGCGAAATCGAATTGCGGTTGTTGATCGAGGCGATCTACCTCAAATACAGCTACGACTTTCGTGATTATTCCGGCGCGTCGATCAAACGCCGCGTCCAGCATGCGTTGAGCCAGTTCGAGTGCGCGACCATTTCGGCGCTGCAGGAAAAGGTGCTGCACGATCCAACCGCGTTCATGCAGTTGCTGCAATTGCTGACGATCCCGGTCAGCGAGATGTTCCGCGACCCTTCGCACTTCCTTGCCATTCGCCAGGAAGTGGTGCCGCTGCTCAAGACCTACCCCTCGATCAAGATCTGGATCGCCGGTTGCAGCACCGGAGAAGAGGTGTACTCGATGGCGATTCTGCTGCGCGAGGAAGGTTTGCTCGATCGCACCATCATCTATGCCACCGACATCAATCCGCGCTCGCTGGACAAGGCCAAGCAGGGGATTTTCTCCATGGAGAATGTCCGGGCCTACACTCATAACTACCAGCAGGCAGGTGGCCAGCGTTCATTCGCCGACTACTACACGGCGGCGTATGGCTACGCGATTTTCGACAAGAGTTTGTGTGAGAACGTGACCTTCGCCGACCACAGCCTGGCGACCGATAGTGTCTTCTCGGAAACTCAGTTAATTTCGTGCCGTAATGTTTTGATTTATTTCAATAAAAAACTTCAGGACAGGGCGTTCGGGTTGTTCCACGAATCCCTTTGTCATCGCGGTTTTCTGGTGCTCGGCAGCAAGGAAACCCCGGATTTTTCGGCCTTCGGCAACCAGTTCGAGCCGTTGGTCAAACAAGAACGGATCTACCGTAAATCATGAACAGTGCAGCGAAATTGCCTTCTGTGGAGGCTATCGTGATCGGGGCTTCGGCCGGTGGCGTGGAGGCGTTGCTGAGCATCCTCAGCCCTCTGCGCGAAGGCTTCGTGCTGCCGATCATCGTGGTGCTGCACCTGCCGGACGAGCGTCGCAGCCATCTCGCCGACGTGTTTTCCCGAAGAGTCGCCATGCGCGTTGTCGAGGCGCATGACAAGACGCTGATTGAAGCGGGCACGCTGTATTTCGCCACGCCGGGCTATCACTTGTCGGTGGAACAGGACCGCAGCTTTTCCCTGAGCCTGGAAGACCGCGTGCATTATTCGCGGCCCGCCATCGACTTTCTGTTCTCGTCGGCGGCGGATGCCTACGGTCCCGCCCTGGCCGCCGTGCTGTTGACCGGCGCCAACCGCGATGGCGCCAGCGGTCTGGCCGAAGTCAAACAGCGTGGTGGTCTGACCATCGTCCAGGATCCGAAAGAAGCCCAAGTCGCGACCATGCCCCTGGCGGCGCTGGATGTTCACCAGCCAGACCATGTTCTCCCTATCAACGGCATCGGCCGTCTGCTTGTCGAGCTGGAACGAATAGCATGCTAAGTAACATCCAAGCCAAACTGCTGATTGTCGACGATCTGCCGGAGAACCTGTTGGCGCTCGAAGCGCTGATCAAACGCGAAGACCGCATCGTCTACAAAGCCTTGTCCGCCGACGAAGCCTTGTCGCTGCTGCTGCAACACGAATTCGCCATGGCCATTCTCGACGTGCAGATGCCTGGCATGAATGGCTTCGAACTGGCCGAGTTGATGCGCGGCACGGAAAAAACCAAGAACATCCCGATTGTGTTTGTCAGTGCCGCCGGCCGTGAGCTGAACTATGCGTTCAAGGGCTACGAAAGCGGCGCCGTGGACTTCCTGCACAAGCCGCTGGATATCCACGCGGTCAAGAGCAAGGTCAACGTGTTCGTCGATCTGTTCCGCCAGAGCAAGGCCATGAAACAACAGGTCGAAGCGCTGGAGCAGAGCCGCCGCGAGCAGGAAGCGCTGCTTAAACAGTTGCAGAGCACCCAGCAGGAACTGGAGCAGGCGGTGCGCATGCGCGATGACTTCATGTCCATCGTCGCCCACGAAGTGCGTACGCCGCTCAACGGCCTGATCCTCGAAACCCAGCTGCGCAAGATGCACCTGGCGCGCGACAACGCCGCAGCGTTCACCCTGGAAAAGATGCACGCGATGGTCGACCGCGACGAGCGGCAGATCAAAAGCCTGATTCGCCTGATCGAAGACATGCTCGATGTGTCGCGCATTCGCACTGGGAAGCTGTCGATCCGACCGACACGCTTCGATCTGTCGGCGCTGGTGCGCAACTTGTTACAAAATTTCGCCCCACAGATCGATGCCGCCGAATCCTCGGTCACCCTGGACGCCGAGCATCCTGTGGAGGGCAATTGGGACGAATTTCGTATAGAACAGGTGATTTCCAACCTGCTGACCAACGCCTTGCGATACGGCGCGAAGAGCCCGATCACCGTGAAGGTGTACAGTGAGAGCGGTCAGGCGCGGGTGGACGTACGCGATCAGGGGATCGGCATTGGTGAAGAAAACCAGAAGCGTATTTTCCAGCAGTTCGAACGGGTTTCGGCCAAACACGCCGTCGCCGGGCTGGGCCTGGGGTTGTTTATTTCAGAACAGATTGTGACCGCCCATGGCGGTACCATTACCGTCGAGAGCCGGATTGGCGAAGGCGCCTTGTTTCGCGTTTGTCTGCCGCTGTAGGAAAACAGCCATTTAAACGCAACCTCTGATCGACCTCACGGTCGTATCAGCAGCTATTGACCGAACAAAGGCTACCCATGAGTGAAGATGCACAAGATGTCGTACTGATCGTCGAAGATGACCCCTCCATCCTGATGGTGCTGTCGGCCTACCTGTCGGGTGAGGGTTACCGGGTTTTGCAGGCCGAAAACGGCGAGCAGGCCTTCGAGATTCTGGCGAGCAAGCCGCATCTGGACATGATGATCACCGACTTCCGACTGCCGGGCGGGATCTCCGGCGTGCAGATCGCCGAACCCGCCGTGAAACTGCGACCGGAGCTCAAGGTGATTTTCATCAGCGGCTACCCGCAGGAAATCCGCGAGACCGACAGTCCGATCACGCGCACGGCGCCGATTCTGGGTAAGCCGTTTGATCTGGATGTGTTGCAGGAAATAATGCAGGACATGCTGTCCTGAGCATGGCTCGACAGGTTGTCCCAGACCTGTAGGAGCCGGCTTGCTGGCGATGGCGTAAGTTCTGACACTGCGCGTTATCGTTCTTCGCGGGCGAGCCTCGCTCCTACAATGCTGCGTCGTGTTGCCCCGATCCTGTAGGAGCCAGCTTGCTGGCGATGGCGACCGCAAGATCAGCGATGATTTAAAGCCCTTGCTGCAGGGCCGGATCGTCGGGATTGAGCTGTTCGAGTTGTGCCAACAGAATCTGCACGTTTTGCAGTTGCCCGCTTTCTTTCCAGTAGTTGATCAACAACACCCGTGCCTTGCGGTCGGCCGGATGGCGCTGGACGATTTCCTGCAACTGTTTCTGCGCCGCTTCCAGCTCTTGTTCGCCGTGTAGCGTGGTGGCGAGGTCGTAGCGGTAATCCTTGTTGTCCGGTTCCAGCTCCACGGCTTTGGACAGGCCGAGCAGGGCGAACTCACTTTGCCCGTGATGCAGCAACCAGAGCCCCAAGGCATGTTGCAGGTAGGCAGAATCGGGTTGAGCCTTCAACTGTTTGGCCAATAGCAGCCGGGCGGCTTCGCCTTGGCCCTGTTTGTCCAGCACCTCGATCTGCATCACCAGTGCCGGCAGATTGTCAGGCGCAAGGCGCAAGGTGTTCTCCAGCGCCTGTTGCGCCGCCTTGAATTCGCCGTTGTGCAGATGCAGCCGGGCCAGCTGGTACTGGTTGTCCGCGCTGTCGGGCGCACTCGTGAGCACTTGCTCCCACGCGTCGATCGCCTGTTGCAACGGCCCAAAGTACAAACCAAGGTCGTCCGGCGACAGTCCAAGCAATGCGTTCACGGCGGTAAACCGCACGCTTTGTTCGCTGTCATCGAGCAACGGGCCCAACAGCAGGCTGCGCTGCCCGCTGGGGACTAAACCGCTGATGCTCTTGATCGCAGCGATGCGCACCTCGGCCGCCGGGTGTTGCAGGTCTGCGTCTGCCAGTTTCAGGGCGAGCGGGCTGGGATAATTGGGCAGTTCGGCATGCAGCCAGACACGGCGTTTGGGCGAAATGTCAGGGCGCCCCAATTGCTGGTACAAAACCCGCGCTGCGCCCGGTTGCCCGGCCCGCGCCTGGGCCAGCGCTTCGCTGAAACCGCGCTTGATCGCCTCCGGCACCACGGGCGTTGTGCTGCGCAGCAACAGCCACGCAAGGCCGATGGCAAACAGGACACAGAGGCTGATGATCAGGTAACGGCGGGACTGGGGCATGCAGGAATCCGGTAGCAGGCAAGCTTTTGCAAGGTTGCCAGCTTCGGTCAGGCCGGGCTGTGAGTCAAACCCTGAGGCCATTGCGCGGCGAATAGTCAGTATTTTTCCTACAAGTGCTGTCGACACTGAAACCCTGTCGAGCCGCCGAAGCAGTGACTACGCTTGCTGGAGATGACCCGATGAGCGCTCCCATGCAACCGCTGCTTCAATACTTCAAGGCAATACTCAACCCTGGCCCAGGGGTGGTGTTGTTCGCCTTGAGAACCATTGCGGCCGGGCTGTTGACGCTGTACCTGGCGTTCCTGTTCGACCTCGACCAACCCAAGTGGTCGATCATGGCGGTGGTCATCGTCAGTCAACCATTGGGCGGAATGGCCCTGGCCCGCAGTTTCGGTCAGGTCATCGGCACCACACTCGGGGCCGTCGTCGCGGTGGTGATCATGGCCATTTTCCCCCAGGCGCCGTTGCCTTTCATCGTGACCCTGGCCTTGTGGCTGGCGTTGTGTACCGCCGGCGGCACCTTGTTGCGCTACACCAGTTCCCAGGCATTTGTCCTGAGCGGCTACACGGCGGTGGTCGTGGCACTGCTGGCAGTACCTGATCAGGACGGCACGTTCCTGTTGGCCGTGACCCGCGTCACCGAAACCTTGTTGGCGGTGGCCTGCGTGTGTGTGGTCAGCCTGCTCACCGCGCGCCCGGAAACCGTGGCCCGGGACTATTTCGCCAAAATCGATCAAGTCATCAAGCTGCTGGCAACCCATGCCGCTGCGGTCATTCGCACCGAAGAAAGCGAGGCTGACTTTCACCGTCGGCAGATGCAACTGTTGGGGGAAATCAGCGCGCTCGAAGGCGTGCGCCGGCATTTGTATTTCGACGCGCCACGGTTACGCAGCGCCAATGGTCTCGTACAGCTACTGGGTAATCAGCTCGTGTTGCTGACCTCGCGTCTGACGGCGCTGCGTCACCAGCGAGAACTGCTGACCGAGCGTTGGCAAGGGGCATTGCCCGAGGAAATCCAGCGTTTGCGCGCCGAAGAGCTGGCCTTCCTCGATCAACTGGCCCTGCAAGGGCGCTCGCTGTCGAGCGAGGCGCGGCACCATTTCGCGGCGCTGCAACAGCGTTTCGATGATCAAGCCTACAAGGCTGAACAACTCACCGAGACGATGCCTGCCACGTTGCGTTCCCTGGCCTGGGCACTGCGTTGGGAGCAGGCCCGGATGCTGGAGCAACTGGGACAGATGTTGGAACTGAGTGACGCAATCCAGGAAGAGCGGGCGGCCAGTAGCGTATTCCGCGGCCAGGAAAATCCGTTGCATCTGGACTATACGCTGGCGGCAATGAACGCAATCCGCGCCTTTACTGCATTGGTGGTGGCCGGGTTCATCTGGATCGAGACCGGTTGGGACGGGGCTCGGGGCGGGATGATTGTGGTGGGGATTCTCTGTTCGCTGATGGCGACTTTCCCTCGGCCATTACTGGCCAGCCAAAGCTTTGCCAGGGGGTTGGGTCTGTCGTTGGTGGTGTCGGCGCTTTACCTGTTTTTGCTGATTCCGATGATCAATGGCTTCGAGCTGCTGGCCTTGCTGCTCGCTCCGTTGCTGTATGCCGTCGCGGTGGGGCTGTCGAGCCCGCCAACCACGGGCACCGGCATCGGCCTCGGATTGACGACGATGCTGTTGCTGGGCCCGCAAAACGTCGGCGTCGGGCAAAACACCGCGATTCAGTGGTTCGAGTTTGCCGGCGCCTACATCAGTGCCACCGCACTTGCACTCAGTGTCTATGCCTTGATCTTCCCGTTCCGACCCGTCTTGCGGATGCGTCGGCTGTTCAATGAGAACTGCCAGCAGGTCTACGCTTTGCTGAAGACCCCGGCCACCGACGAGCAACAATTTGCGTTTGAAAGCCGCATGGTCGACCGCCTGACCATGATGTTGGGGTTGTTGCCGGCGATCAGTGACAAGCATTCCAGAGACCTGTTTGAAGTCAGCCTCGGGTGCATGGCACTGGGCGTGGCGTTGAATCAGCTCAGGCAACAGGCGCAAGACAACACGTTGCTCAGTACCGATCAATTGAACCGTTTGCTGGCGGCGGTCCGCGAAACAGGGCGATTGATTGCCGGGCGCGTCGGGATCGACCTTGAACGGTTGCTGGAGAACCTGCATGTCCTGGGTGATGAAATGGACGACTTGCATCTGGACGTTCATGAACACCTGTGGTCGGTGTTCAGGATGCGCGTGGCGCTATTGATTGTGGTGTCGTTTTTGGAGCGATACCGCGCCTGGTTTCAACCCGCCGAACAGGAAGGAGACCCCATCCTTGCCCATTGACCTGGAAGTAGGCGGCGTCTATTTGCCGCCGATCGCGCAGGCGCTGTTGCTGGCCTTGCCGATTTTCCTGCTACTGGACTGGACCTTGCGCCGCCTCGGTGTATTGCGGTTCGTCTGGCACGAAGCCTTGTTCGAAGGTGCGTTGTACGCCTGCGTTTGCGCGACGCTGATTCTGGTGATGGGAGCCTGATGCCTTGAAGAAGATCCTTGCCCGGCTCACAACGGTGGCGGTGGTGCTGCTGGCCTTTGTGCTCGGCTGGTTCGCCTGGGAGCATTACACCCGCGCCCCCTGGACTCGCGATGCACGGGTGCGGGCTGATGTGGTGACCTTGTCCGCCGATGTATCGGGTCGGATTGTCGCGCTGAGGGTTCAGGACAATCAGCATGTCGACAAGGGCCAGTTACTGCTGGAGATCGACCCGGCTCGCTACATCCTCGCAGTGGAGCATGCCAAGCGTTCGGTGGAGGTTTCGAAGGCCACTCTCGGCCAATCCGAAGCAACGATTGTCGCCAGCGAAGCGCTGCTGCGCCAGCGTCAGAGTGAAGAGCGCCGTCGGCGAACACTCAAGCAACGCTTCGCGATTTCGGGCGAAGAATGGGAAAAGTCCAGCACAGAGGTGGCGGTAGCACAGGCCGAGTTGCTGCGTAACCAGGCCAACCTGGGGCTGGCGCAGGCCAATGTGCAATTGGCTGTCGCGGCCTTGACCCAGGCGGAACTGGATCTGCAGCGTACCCGGGTCGAAGCGCCCGTCAGCGGCTACGTCACCAACCTGCTGACCCGACAGGGCGACTATGCCGCGGCCGGGGGCGCATTGTTGGCGTTGGTGGACAGCGATTCGTTTTATGTCAGCGGTTATTTCGAAGAAACCAAACTGCCGAGAATCGGGGAGGGGGATCGGGTCAGGATCGAGTTGATGAGCGGCGAAACCTTCGGCGGCAAGGTGCAGAGCATTGCCTTCGCCATCGCCGACCGCGAGAACCTGCCCGGCGGCCGTCTGCTGGCCAACATCAACCCCAGTTACACCTGGGTCAAACTGGCGCAACGGGTGCCGGTGCGGATCAGGATTGACCCCGACTATGCCGGCAAGGACAAACTGAGGGCGGGGACAACGGCCACCGTGACAGTGCAGGAAACCCGCAATTCTCAAGATCACCGCTAATCCCTTGTGGGAGCGGGCTTGCCCGCGATAGCGGTGGATCAGTCACCACTCATGTTGAATGTGCGGCCGTCATCGCGGGCAAGCCCGCTCCCACAGGGACTCTGGTAATTTCACTAATTGTGCAGGCAAAAAAAAGCCCCGCGACCGAATGAGGCGCAGGGCTAAAAAATTGGTTGGTTGCGACCAGCCAAAAGAGCTCTATAACGTGTTACTTGCTGGCGACCGTCTCTGGTTGCCAACCGCCACCCAGGGCCTTGTAGATCGCGACGATGCCGCGATACAGATCGACTTCGGCCTGGGCCTGAGTGTCTTCCGCCGCCAGACGTTCGCGTTGGGCATCGAGCAGGACAAGGAAGTCCGCCGTGCCTTCGCGGTAGCGAATTTCAGCCAGGTCGGCTGCCGCGCGGCTTGATTCACTCTGACGAATCAGCGAAATCAGGCGTTGCTGGCGTTTGCCGTAATCACTGAAGGCGTTTTCCGATTCTTCAAGGGCCAGCAGCACTTGTTGCTCGTAGGTCGCCAAGGCGCCTTCGGCATCCGCGTCGGCGCCGCGGATACGGGCTCGAACACTGCCCAGGTCAAACGCCGCCCAAGTGATACTTGGGCCCAGTGCCCAGGCGTTGGCCGCCGAGGATCCGATCTGCGAACCACGTCCGGCGGTCCAGCCGAGGAAGCCGCTGAGGCTGACCCGCGGGAACAGGTCCGCCTTGGCCACGCCAATACGCGCCGTGGCCGAAGCCAGTTTGCGCTCGGCGCTGAGAACGTCCGGACGACGTTGCAGCAGTTCTCCCGGATTACCGATCGGCAGTGCCTTGGCAATCGCCGGCAAGTCTTTCGGGCTCAAGTCGACGGTCAGTTTGTCCGGACGTTCACCCAACAAGGTGGCGATACGGTTTTTCTGCCGAACCTGTTCGGCCTGCAATTGCGGCACGCTGGCTTCGACAGACGCCAGGCGTGCATCGGCGCGGACCACATCGAGCTGATCGCCGACGCCGGCATCGCGCAGGCTTTCGGTGATCTTGCGCGACTCCTGCTGGTTGTTCAGGTTGGCCAGGGCAATTTTTTCCCGCAGTTGCGCACCGCGCAGCTGACCGTAGGCGTCCACCAGTTCGGCAATCATGGTGACTTGCAGTTGGTACAGATCCGCTTCGGCCGCTTGCTGTTCGGCGTCGCTGGATTCCAGGTTGCGCTGGATGCGACCAAACAGGTCCAGTTCCCAGGCCATGTCCAGACCCAGGTCATAGCGTTCGCTATTGACCCGTTTGGTGGTCTCGCCCGGAATCTGGCCTTTGCCAAGATCACTGCTGACGCGGCTGGTGATGGTCGGCATGGCGTCATTGCTGACGTCATCGCGGATCGCCCGGGCCGCCTTCCAGCGAGCGAAGGCGACGCGCAAGTCACGGTTGCCTTGCAGCGATTGCGTCACCAACTGGTTGAGGGTCGGGTCTTCAAACTGCTGCCACCAGATGCCTTCGAAACGTGAGCGGTCGAAGTTTTTCTGACCCGCAGCGCCATCGGTGGCGGTGGTGATGTTGGCCGGTTCGGTGGCCGGGGTCTTGTAGTCCGGGCCGACGGCACAGGCGCTCAGGGCCAGTACCAGCAGGCTCGGCAGGAAGGCTTTCAGGCTCATTGTTGCGCCTCCAGTTTCAGGGCCTTGGCCGCTTTGCGTTGTTCACCGCGCTCCACAAAGTTACGAATCAACACGTAGAACACTGGCGTCAGCAACAGGCCGAAGAAGGTCACCCCGAGCATCCCGGAGAACACGGCCACACCCATGGCGTGACGCATTTCGGCACCGGCACCGCTGGAGAACACCAGTGGCACCACACCCATGATGAACGCGAAGGAGGTCATCAGGATCGGCCGCAGACGCAGGCGGCAAGCTTCAAGCACCGCAGCCAGCGGGTTCATGCCTTCTTCCTGTTTGTCCTTGGCAAACTCGACGATCAGAATCGCGTTCTTGCAGGCAAGTCCCACCAATACGATCAAGCCGATCTGGGTGAAGATGTTGTTGTCGCCTCCCGAAGCAATCACACCGGTGATGGCCGACAGCAGGGTCATCGGTACGATCAGGATCACCGCCAGTGGCAGGCTCCAGCTTTCGTACTGCGCCGCGAGTACCAGGAACGCCAGCAATACGCAGAGCGGGAACACGAACAGTGCGGTGTTGCCGGACAGAATCTGCTGGTAGGTCAGGTCGGTCCATTCGTAGGTCATGCCGTTCGGAAGTTCTTCCTTGAGTAGTTTCTCGATGGCTTTTTCGGCCTGGCCGGAGCTGTAGCCTGGGGCTGCCGCACCGTTGATTTCAGCGGTGATAAAGCCGTTGTAGTGCATGACGCGGTCCGGGCCCGAGGTGTCGCTGACCTTGATGAAGGTCGCCAGCGGGATCATCTCGCCTTTGTTGTTACGCACTTTCAGCTGACCGATCTGGTCCGGTTCGAGGCGGAACTGCTGCTCGGCCTGGACGTTGACCTGATAGGTACGACCGAAGCGGTTGAAGTCGTTGGCATACAGCGAACCCAGGTAGATCTGCAGGGTGTCGAAGATGTCGCTGACGGCCACGCCGTGAGTCTTGGCTTTTTCCCGGTCGATGGCGGCATCGACTTGCGGCACGTTCACCGTGTAGCTGGTGAACAGGCCTGCCAGTTCCGGCACACCGTGGCTCTTGGTAATGATGTTCATGGTTTCTTTGTACAGCTCGTCGTAGCCCAGGTTGCCCCGGTCTTCGATCTGCAGGCGGAAACCACCGATGGTGCCAAGGCCTTGTACCGGCGGCGGTGGGAAGATCGCCATGTAGGCTTCCTGAATCCCGGCGAACTGGCCGTTCAATGCACCGGCAATCGCACCGGCGGACATGCTCGGGTCTTTACGCTCGTCGAACGGTTTCAGGGTCACGAACACGATGCCGGCGTTAGGGCTGTTGGTGAAGCCGTTGATCGACAGGCCCGGGAACGCTACCGCACTTTCCACGCCAGGCTGTTTCAGGGCCAGGTCGGACATGCGTTTGATCACGTCTTCGGTACGGTCCAGGCTGGAAGCGTCCGGCAGTTGCGCGAAGGCCACCAGGTATTGCTTGTCCTGGCCAGGTACGAAACCGGTCGGGGTGTGGGCGAAACCGAAGAAGGTCAGCACCATCAGGCCTGCGTACAACAGCAGGGCAATACCGCTGCTGCGGATAACCCGGGCTACGGTGCCGACATAGCCATGGCTGGCGCGTTCGAAGAACCGGTTGAACGGACGGAACAGCCAGCCGCCCAATAGTTTATCGAGCACTTTGGTAAAGCGATCTTTCGGCGCACTGTGGCTCTTGAGCAGCACGGCGGCCAGGGCAGGGGACAGTGTCAGCGAGTTGAACGCCGAGATCACGGTCGAGATGGCAATGGTCAGGGCAAACTGTTTGTAGAACTGGCCGGTGAGTCCGGAAATGAACGCCGCCGGGATAAATACCGCACACAGCACCAGCGCCGTCGCGATGATCGGCCCGGTCACCTCTCGCATGGCTTTCTTGGTGGCTTCTACGGGCGTTTCTCCCAGCTCGATGTGCCTTTCCACGTTCTCCACCACCACGATGGCGTCGTCCACCACGATACCGATGGCCAATACCAGGCCGAACAGTGACAAGGCGTTCAGCGAGAAGCCGAACAAGTGCATCACCGCAAACGTACCGATCAACGAAACCGGCACCGCCACCAACGGAATGATCGAGGCACGCCAGGTTTGCAGGAACAGGATCACGACCAGAACCACCAGGATCAGTGCTTCGAAGAGGGTGTGAACCACCGCTTCGATGGAACCGCGCACGAAGATCGTCGGGTCATAGACGATGCTGAAGTCCATGCCTTCCGGGAAGCTCTTCTTCAGCTCCGCCATCTTGTCGCGCACTTCGTTGGAGATTTCGATCGCGTTGGAACCAGGACGCTGGAAGATCGGGATCGCCACCGCCGGCTGGTTATTCAGCAAGGAACGCAGGGCGTATTGGCTGGAACCCAGCTCGACGCGCGCGATGTCTTTCAGGCGGGTAATTTCACCGTTGTCGCCGGAGCGAATGATGATGTTCTCGAACTCTTCTTCGGAAACCAGACGACCCTGAGTGTTTACCGACAGCTGGAACGCGGTGGCATTCGGCGCAGGCGGGGCACCCAAGGCACCGGCAGCGACTTGACGGTTTTGTTCGCGGATCGCGGTTACCACGTCGGTCGCGGTCAGATTGCGCGAAGCGGTCTTGTTCGGATCAAGCCATACCCGCAACGAGTAGTCGCCCATACCAAACAGCTGCACATCACCGACACCGCCCAGGCGCGCCAGCTCATCTTTGATGTTGAGCAAGGCGTAGTTGGACAGGTAGAGCATGTCGTAGCGTTTGTCCGGCGAGGTCAAGTGCACGACCATGGTCAGGTCGGGCGATGCCTTGTCCACGGTAATACCGATGCGCGTCACTTCTTCTGGAAGTTTCGGCTCGGTCCGGGTCACGCGGTTCTGCACCTGCACCTGGGCGTTGTCCAGGTCGGTGCCCAGCGCGAAGGTGATGGTCAGGGTGATCTTGCCGTCAGCGGTGGACTGCGAGGACATGTACAGCATGTTCTCGACGCCGGTGATGGCTTGCTCCAGAGGAGCGGCCACGGTTTCACCGATGACTTTTGGGTTGGCGCCCGGGAAGTTGGCACGGACCACAACGGTCGGTGGCACGACTTCCGGGTATTCGCTGATCGGCAACTGGAACAGCGAGATGGCACCGGCGATCAGGATCAGCAGCGACAGCACCGCTGCAAAGATCGGCCGTGAAATGAAGAATTGGGAAAAATTCATCGGAGTCGTTATCCCTTAACCGCGTGGGGTTGCAGCAGCCAGTTTCACAACCGAACCCGGCGCGACCTTGGCAGGTGCGACTTGGGGCAGGTTGCTGGCTTCCAGCGCTTGTCGTTGTTGTGCGAGTGCCGCGAGGGTTTGCTCGCTGGCCATCGGGATCACTTCAGGGGTGACTGGCGAACCAGGACGTACCCGTTGCAGGCCCTTGACGATGATCGTGTCGTCCTTGTTCAGGCCGTTGCGCACGATGCGCAGCCCTTCGATTTTCGGACCCAGCTCGACCGCGCGGTAGGCGGTTTTGTTGTCGGCATCCATCACCAGCACGAACTTTTTACCGAGGTCGGTACCGACCGCTTCATCGTTGATCAACACGGCGGAGTAGGTGCCGCTGCCGACCAGTTTCAGGCGCGCATAAAGGCCCGGGGTGTAAGCGCCGTCGCTGTTGTCGAACACGGCGCGGCCACGGATGGTGCCGGTTTTCGGGTTGACCTGGTTGTCGACGAAGTTCATCACGCCCTGGTGCGGGTTGCCGTCTTCGTTGGACAGGCCGAGGTAAACGGGAGTGGTTGCACCACGTTTGCCCTGGCGAGCGAGTTGGGTGTATTTGAGGAACACACGCTCGTCAGCGTCGAAGTAGGCGTAGACCTTGTCGGTAGACACGACGCTGGTCAGCGCGGTGGTATCGGCGGTCACCAGGTTGCCGGCGGTGATTTCGGCACGGCTGACACGGCCGCTGATCGGTGCGGTGACGCGGGTGAAGCTCAGGTTCAGTTTCGCCAGGTCCAGTTGTGCCTGAAGGGCACCGACTGCAGCGCGGGCTTCTTGTGCAGCACTCGTGCGCGAATCGGCCAGCTCGGCGGAAATCGCGTTGCTGGTACGCAGACGCTCACCGCGTTGGGCTTCATTTTCGCTGCGGGTCGCGTTGGCGCGCGACTGAGCGACCAGCGCTTCGAGACGGCGGACCTCGGCCTGGAAGGGACGCGGGTCGATCTGGAACAGCAAGTCGCCTTTCTTGACCAGCGCGCCTTCGGTGAAGGCAACGTCATCGATCTGACCGGAGACCCGTGGACGAATCTCTACCGTTTCCGGCGCTTCAAGGCGCCCGGTGAATTCGTCCCACTCATTGACCGGTTGTTCCAGCACCTTGGCGACGCTGACTTTCGCCGCAGGCATGGTCGCGGCAGACTCCGGAGCCTTGCCGCAAGCGCTCATCACCACTACGGCCAGCAGGGCCAACGGGAAGCGCAAATGTTTGAGTGACTGTTCCATGGATGCATCCGCCAATGTATTGAGATGGGCGGATGATGCTCGGCGGGTTGGTGTCGCACGAATCGAATGAAGCGAAGGTAACTATCATTCGGAATGATATAAGTGCCGGGCGAGCCCTCTAGCATGCACCTCGGGTTGGAACGCGATCAATGTGTTTGACGGCAATTCTGTGTTGCGGGGAATGCAAGGAATCGGCATGAGACCGAGTCGCTCCCTTCGCGGGCAAGTCGGATCGCCGCACCGCTTGCTCCTACAGGCAGTTGCGTATTCCTGTAGGAGCGAGGCTTGCCCGCGAAGAGGCCATCAGCGCCAACAGAAGATCAGGATCAGGCCAGACTGTCCGGATCCCCAAAGAACATCTGAATCCGCGACCTCAACCAACGCTCACCCGGATCATTGTCCTGCGACCCACGCCACGCCATGTGCAATTCAAAGCTGCGCACCGGCAACGGCGGATCTTCCGCCCGCACGCCGCCGGCTGCCGTCAATGCGTCAGCCGTGTAATCCGGCACCGTCGCGACGATATCCGTCCCGCTGAGGAGCGTGCTGAGCCCGTTGAACTGCGGCACCGCGAGTACCACGTGACGTTTGCGTCCGAGCTTTTCCAGCTCTTCATCTATAAAGCCGCTCAAGTCACCGGCGAACGACACCAGCGCATGGGGGCGGGCGCAGAAATCATCCAGGCTCAACGGGCCCGGCACTGTATCGGCACGCAACAGTTTGGGCATGCTGCGGCGCAGCACTTTACGCTTGGCGTTGGCCGGCAGGTCGGCGGTGTAGCTGACGCCGATTGAAATCTCGCCCGAGGCCAGCAGGCTTGGCATCAGGATGTAGTTGGCCCGCCGCACCACCAGCACAATCCCGGGCGATTCGGCGCGCAGGCGTTTGAGCAGCATCGGCAACAAAGCGAACTCGACATCGTCCGACAGGCCGATGCGGAACACCGCCGTACTGGTCGCCGGGTCGAACTCCGCTGCGCGGCTGACAGCCGTGGAAATCGAGTCC
Source organism: Pseudomonas sp. BF-R-01 (assembly GCF_019946615.1). Taxonomy (NCBI): domain Bacteria; kingdom Pseudomonadati; phylum Pseudomonadota; class Gammaproteobacteria; order Pseudomonadales; family Pseudomonadaceae; genus Pseudomonas; species Pseudomonas sp. BF-R-01. The sequence goes on along the minus strand of NZ_JAGYFX010000002.1, from coordinate 162,526 downwards.
AGGGCCGGGGAGAGCAGGGCGAAGATCTCCACCGCCCGCGCGGACGGTTCCATGCTGCGCCCGGTTCGCACGAACAATGGATCATCGAACAGCCCGCGCAGGCGCGAGAGCGCCGCACTGATCGCCGGCTGACCGAGGAACAATTTCTCCGCAGCGCGGGTCACACTGCGTTCGTGCATCAGTGTTTCGAAAACGATCAACAGGTTCAGGTCGACACGACGCAGGTCATTACGATTCATCTGGAGTCCTGGCAGAGTCATCAAGCTTGACGGGAGCAGCCATATGAGAACAATGGCCGGCATGAATATTACGGGGAAAGGCTGCTACTCTGCACCGAGTAATTCAGTTTTCCTACAAAGGCTGCTTCGGTTTCTTACGACATTTGAAGATGTCGCCGGCGCTGCGGAATCAATGACAGGCATGTCGACTATTAATAGCCACTGATAGTCTTGGGTAGAAAGCCCAGATAGAGTTCAGGGCATTAGAGGTTTCTTTGACGAGGTTTGCGATGTCCCGCACGATCCGTTTTCACAAGTTTGGTCCAGCCGAGGTGCTCAAATGCGAAGAGCATGCGGCCGCTCTCCCTGCACCGGGCGAAGTGCAGGTGCGCGTCGAGGCGATTGGCATCAGCTGGTACGACATACTCTGGCGCCAGAACCTGGCGTCCTCCCATGCTCGCTTGCCTTCAGGCCTTGGCCATGAAATGTCCGGCGTCGTGACGGCGGTTGGCGATGGTGTCGATGACCTGGCGGTTGGCGACAAGGTCGCCAGTTTCCCGGCTGAAAGTCCGAACGACTATCCCGTCTATGGCGAGCAAATCGTTCTGCCGCGCTCGGCACTGACCCGTTATCCGGACGTGCTGAGCCCGATTGAAGCGGCGGTGCATTACACGCCGCTGTTGATTGCTTACTTTGGTTATGCCGATCTGGCACGGGTCAAGCCTGGGCAATTTGCCCTGGTGACTGACGCGAGCCACTGCGCCGGGCCTTCATTCGTCCAATTGGGTAAAGCCTTGGGTGTACGGGTGATTGCCGCCACGAAAACGGCCGAAGAGCGTGAATACCTGCTGTCGCTGGGTGCCGAGAAAGTCATCGTCACCGAGGAAGAAGATCTGCTTATGCGGATCAACAAGATCACCGATAACCGCGGTGTCGATGTGGTGTTCGATGGCCTGGGCGGCCCGCAGATGTCGCTGCTCGGCGATGTGCTCGCGCCTCGCGGCAGCCTGGTGCTGTATGGCCTGCAAGGGGGTAACCAGACGCCATTCCCGGCCTGCGCAGCGTTCCAGAAGAACATTCAGTTCTTTGTACACTGCATCGGCAATTTCACCGGCAAGCCGGAGTTGGGCATCATTCAGGACCAGGTCGCACTGCAACGAGCCTTGCGCGACATCAACCAGATGACCGCCGATCGCGTGCTGCTGCCGCTCAAGACTCGGGTCTTCCCGTTTTCCGAGTTTGTCGAAGCACACCGTTACATGGACGAATGCCCATGCCGCGAGCGGGTCGCCCTTCAGGTCGAACCTGCGTAACAGCCCCTGAAAAAGTCCGTGCCTGCACGGACTTTTTTATTGCCCCTCGCAAAACATTGAGACGTCTCATCGATCTGTCGATGGGTCAGTTCAGCAACTGAACTGGTTTTTGCTCTCGATCTGTATCTTCTAATCAGCATCTAAGCCTTGATAATTGAATGATTACTTTCATCTCAAGGAATGAGTCATGTCTGGGTGTCAGGCTGATACTTTTCAACGCACATTGTTAATAGATATCCGACCAACAGTAATTCTTTGCGCAGCTTTCAAAAAGACATGTGCGGCTTCTATCTTTATTTCTTGTGCTACCTATCTGTGGGACGTTGTCGGACATTTCCTAGGATGTTCTGTTAAGTCGCCAGATGCCGGTGGTACGGGGCTTTTGTGCCATCCGGCTTCGACGGATACAGCGTCGGCGATCAACTATTTCAAATAATTACCAAAAGTATAAGTGCTAGCCTTTGACAATAATGTCCAGCACTTCATCCGTGTCAGACAATCCGCTGTGCAGTGCATATCGCTGTTTATGCAGTACTGAACTTACGAGCATCAGGTAAATAAAGATGACCCATATCCATGATCAGGCGATGAACTATGTCTATCAGCAAATGCTGCAACGCTTGCTGAGTTTTTTCTCTCGGGCCGAACGCACGGCATTGCAACTGATGATCCAGCGTCTGGTGGTCGCCGCGGGGGGCATGGAGCGCATTGGCGATTACAAGGTGCTGGCCATCCAGTCCGGCTCGCGGGACAGTTGCTACACCCTGGCGCTGCTGCGCGCCGCACAACTGAGCATTGCCGGCCGGGCGCCTGCCACGTTCCAGTTGCGCGTGGCCTCCCTGCGAATGAACGGTGCCAGCTCGATGGCCCAGGAAAACATCCATCGCAGCTACAGTTCGTTGTTTCTCTACGACGATCCGCGGGTCGAAGTGCTGATGGTGGATAACCGCGAAGTGTTGCCGTTCAGCCACCCGGCACCGATCTCCGACGCCGGTCGAGAAGCCAATCGGCTCAATTTGCTGATGGTGGGCCACCGTCGAACCTGGAACGGGCCAATCGATCTGTGGGACGACGGCTATCTGGCGACCGGCGAGTTCTATGGGCAGATCGCGCGCTGGGACGGTGGCGTCGATGCCTTGGTCAGCAGTGACACGTCACGTCAGCAAAAGCAGTTTCTCGAAGGCTTGAAGCGGGCGGCGGCCAAGGCCGGGCTCAAGACCTCAAGTCCTGTTGAAACAGGCTTTGATGAACTGTTCGCCTTGCTCGATGAGATCGGCAGTGACTGCTATCGCGCGTTTTATGCCGAACAGGGGCAGGCGGCATGGCGGCCGGCCGAGCGCTTCGAGGCCTGTCGCCGTACCACGTTCATCGACATTCAAGACATGCTGGTCAGCAACCTCGAAGAGCGCTGGCCGCTGCTCACCGAGTTTCTCGGTTTTCAACCTGACGAACTGGCGGCTCAGATCAGCGACAACGAATTCGTCAGCCTTTCGATATCCGCACACGTGCGGGGGCTGCAAGCGTGCTTTGTGCACGGTCGCAGCTATGAGGCGGGTGTCGCCGAATACTTGCAACGGGCGTTGGTGATGATGCGCCGCAAGCGACTGCCGGAGCGTTTGTGCGAGCAGGCAGTGGCGGTCTTCGGTAACCCGGCGAGGCTGTCCGAACAACGTGGGCTGGCCGCGGCCGAGGCGCAAAAAAGCCTCGGTTTGACCGAGGCTCAGCTGGTGTGCCTGCTCTTCGCACCCTTTGTCGAAAACGGTGCTGCCCTTGAGCGCTTTCTGCGTCAGTGTCATCCCGGAATGCTGGTGGCGATGCCTGATCTGCACCGGGCAATGCAGGGCAATCCGGTGTCGGAGCAGATTCTGCAATGGATGGTCGACGTCAGCGGGCTGCCCGTCGGCCTGCTCGGCACACTTTACCGGATGGGGCCGGTGCCAGGGGTCGAGGGCAGGGTGGCTGACCCGGATGCTGATGGCGTGGACCTGCCATCGGAAGGCGCCAACTTTGGCGATGATGCCGCGGTGGCGGGTGAAGGGTCAGCGGGACATTGAAAGGACCACGCGAGACTGACTTTGCTTATCAGGCGGTGTACCGATACCTGACGCACCTGATCAATGAACCGGTCAGCGACACGCGCGTGCGCCTGCCGTCGTTGCGTCAGTTGGCGGATCGTTTGAGCGTGTCGATCTCGACGATTCAGTACGCGTATTCGTTGCTTGAGAAAGAAGGGCGCGTGTATTCGGTCGCCAAGTCCGGTTATTACGCGTTGCCGGTGTCCGCCATCAATGCGCCCGGCAATGGCAATGACCTGCTCGAAAGCGTTTATTTCAGTGCCAGGTGCCCAGGCATGCTGGTGTTGAGCGCCGATGAGCCGGCATTGTTGCAGCCCCTCGACAGTCCGTTATTGCTGCTGGAACGGGAACTGCTGCGCCAGTATCCGCGCCAGCCGCAACCGCCTTCGCAGCCCTGCGGCGAACTGGAACTGCGTACCGCCCTGGCGGCGCGTTACACCACCACGCCGATACGTTGCTGGCATGCCGATGACGTTTACATTGGCGCCGACTTGCGCGGCGTCCTGGAAATACTGATCGCCGTGTTGAGCCTCAAAGACGCCGCGGTAGTCCTTGAGTCTCCGTGTGACTGGGCGATTCTGCGCTTGCTTCAGGCCGCCGATGTCCAGGTGATCGAGTTGCCGCTGCAAGCCGATGGCGGGCTAGACGTCGAACAGCTCAAGAAGCTGCTGGAGACCCACCCGGTGCGGTTGGTCGTGCTGTCATCCGCTTTGAACATGCCGCAAGGCAGCCTTGCAGATGACGACAACCGACGAGCCATTGCGCAGCTCCTCGAACGGCATGGCAGCTGGGTGCTGGAAAACGATTGCTACGGTGAACTCGAATTCGAACCGGGCGGCTTGCGGTTTCGTGACCTGCTCGACCCTGACCGGCTGATCGTGTTTTCCACGTTCGAGAAAATCATCGGCCCGGAAGCGCCCTACGGCTTTCTGTTGTCACGGCATTTCAGCGCCGAATTGCAGCGGCACTTTTTGCTGCGTGCCTTTCGCCTGTCGCCGATTCGCCAGAAAGCCATCGCCCGTTTGTACGGTAACGGACGGATCGACCAGCACCTTCATGTGCTGCGCAGGTTGCTCAAGGACCGCAAGGTGCAGATGACGCAGTTGTTGCAGGAGCGCCTGGGCGATGCCTTGCATTTTGTCGAGCCTCGGGGTGGGGCAACGATCTGGGTGCGCTCCCTGCGTCAGGTTGATGTGCGGCGGGTGTTTCAGCGCCTGCTCAAGCATCAGGTGGTGATTGCGCCGGGCGAGCTGTTCAGTTTGCAGGGCCTGCACACGCAACACTTGCGTCTCAGTCATAGCTTTGGCGGTGATCATGATCTGGCCGCTGCACTGAGCCTGCTCGGCGATGCCTTGCGCCTGGAATCGGTAGACTGAGCATGTTCGCAAAACATCCTTTGCGTCCGTGGATCGATCCCATCGCGTTGCGGTCAAACTGCCAGTAAACTGCGTCCCTATTCCTGAACCACTCTATTCAGAGGTTTTGCATGACACTCAGTCCTTTTGCGGGCAAACCGGCACCGGCAGAGTTGTTGGTCGACATCCCGCGACTGGTAACGGCTTATTACACCGGCCAGCCCGATGCCGCGATCTCCACCCAGCGTGTCGCTTTCGGCACGTCCGGGCACCGAGGTAGCTCGTTCGACTTGAGTTTCAACGAATGGCACGTTCTGGCGATCAGCCAGGCGATCTGCCTGTACCGCGAAGCCCAGGGCATCGATGGTCCGCTGTTCGTCGGCATCGACACCCACGCGCTGTCCACCCCGGCGGGCGCCAGCGCCCTCGAAGTGCTGGCCGCCAACGGCGTGACGGTGATGATTGCCGAGGGTGACGAGTACACCCCGACACCAGCGATTTCCCACGCGATTCTCTGCTACAACCGTGGCCGCACCTCGGGCCTGGCAGACGGCATCGTCATCACGCCGTCCCATAACCCGCCGCAAAGCGGTGGCTACAAATACAACCCCACCAACGGTGGCCCGGCCGATACCCACATCACCAAGTGGATCGAAGCCAAGGCCAACGAGCTGCTGGGCAACAAGCTCGCCGGCGTCAAGCGCATCAGCTACGAGCAGGCGCTGAAGGCCAGCACCACGCACCGTCACGATTACCTCAATACCTATGTCGCCGACCTGATCAACGTGATCGACTTTGACGCCATTCGCGACGCCAAACTGCGTCTGGGTGTCGATCCGCTGGGCGGAGCAGGGGTGCGTTACTGGTCGGCGATTGCCGAGCATTACAAGCTGGATCTGGACGTGGTGAACACGCAGGTCGATCCGACCTTCCGCTTCATGACGGTCGACTGGGATGGCCAGATTCGTATGGACCCTTCGTCCAGCCACGCCATGCAAGGCCTGATCGGCCTGAAAGAGCGTTTTGACGTCGCGTTCGCCTGCGACCCGGATCACGATCGCCATGGCATCGTGACGCCGTCCGGTGGTTTGCTCGCGCCGAACAGCTATCTGGCAGTGTCCATCGACTACCTGTTCCAGAACCGCCCGCAATGGCGCGCCGATGCAGCCGTGGGTAAAACCGTGGTCAGCAGTGGCTTGATCGATCGCGTGGCCAAGCGTTTGGGCCGTCGTTTGTACGAAGTGCCGGTCGGTTTCAAATGGTTTGCGGACGGTCTGTTCGACGGCTCGCTGGGTTTTGGCGGCGAAGAAAGTGCCGGCGCCTCGTTCCTGCGCAAGGACGGTGGTGTGTGGAGCACAGACAAGGACGGCTTGATCCCGGCGCTGCTGGCCGCGGAAATGACCGCCCGCACCGGTCGCGACCCGAGCCAGGCGTATCGCGCGTTGACCGATGAACTGGGCGAACCGTTCTCGGTGCGGGTCGATGCCAAGGCCAATCCGCAACAGAAAGCCTTGCTGAGCAAGCTGTCACCGGAGCAGGTCACCTCGACCCAGCTTGCGGGCGAAGCGATCCAGAGCATCCTCAGCCACGCGCCGGGTAATGACCAGGCGATCGGCGGTTTGAAAGTCATGACCGAAAACGGCTGGTTCGCGGCGCGTCCGTCGGGTACCGAAGACATCTACAAGATCTACGCCGAGAGTTTCGTCAGTGACGAACACCTCAAGCAGTTGGTTGCCGAAGCTCAAACATTGGTGGATGGCGCTATTTCTGCGAAGTAAGTGAGGGCCCCTTCGCGGGCAAGCCTCGCTCCTACAAAAACGATGTCGTACGGTTCAATGTGGTCGGCGTAAACCTGTAGGAGCGAGGCTTGCCCGCGAAGGCGTCAGTAAAGCCATCGGCAAAAAAAGGGCGACTATGACAGTCGCCCCTTTTTTTGCCCGGCATTTACCCAATCAAGCCAGGTCCACCAAAACAATCTCACTGTCTTCAATGGCCGTCACGCGCAACACCTGCTCATCAGCCACCGCAACACCATCTCGAGCTTGTGCTCGCAAGCCATTGACTTCAATCACGCCCGTCGCCGGAACCAGGTAAGCACGGCGGCCATTGTCCAGACGATACTCCGCAGACTCGCCAGCCTTCAGGTTCGCCGCAACCAGGCGTGCATCCGCACGGATCCGCAGGCTTTGATCGTCGCCGGCCTTGCCGCTGGCCAGGGTCACGAAGCCTTCGCGCTGGCCTTTAGGGAACGGTTTTGCGCCCCAGGACGGTGCCAGGCCTGTTTCGTTCGGGATGATCCAGATCTGGAAGATCCTGGTTTCAGTCGCTTCCAGGTTGTACTCACTGTGAGCGATCCCGGTGCCGGCGCTCATGACCTGCACATCGCCCGCTTCGGTGCGGCCCTTGTTGCCGAGGTTGTCCTCGTGGGTAATCGCACCTTCACGGACATACGTGATGATTTCCATGTCTCGGTGCGGGTGTTTCGGGAAACCGGTACCCGAGGCGATCACGTCGTCGTTCCACACCCGAAGGTTGCCCCAGTTCATGCGTTTAGGGTCGTAGTATTCGGCGAACGAAAAGTGGTGATGAGCATCCAGCCAGCCATGGTGGGCGCCGCCCAGGGAGTTGAAGGGTCTGAGTTCGAGCATGATCGTCTCCTGAAAGGGGTGGTGAATGGCGAGCATCATCTATCAGGCACTGATCGATAAAAAGCGTAAAAAATGCCTCAATACAATCGAATAAATTGATATCAAATCACCTCGAAACATTCTCATCCAGCCTTCACTTCATCGCATAAGCCAATGACCTGTAAGCATTTCACTAGAACTGAACGGCAAATGCAGACACCATAGCCCTCAACAGCCTCACACCCTGGAGTCAGCCCGCGTGCCGCAACACACCCCCGATCTTCCTCCTGAACTTCGTCCCCTGGCCGAGATGCCGCTGCTCAAGCGCCTGGCCGCCCGATTCTTTGGCCATGGGCTGACGCGTCTGCGTGCACAACATCGGGCGTCATGGCTGCATGGCCAGGCCGACGGTTTTCGCAGCGGTCACAGCGCCGGGGTGGATTACGGCTATAAGGAAGGCAGGCTCGAAGGGTTGGAGGAAGGTCGGCAGGTGTTGCTGATTCGTGACTCGCGCTCCACCGAGCACCGGCCCCCCAACGTCGATGACAACCTGTTCGACGACTGGCGCCTGCCATTGAGCGCCGAGCTGAAGAAGCGCATGAAGGCCGATGTCGCTCGTTTGCTCGCGCCGCACGCTCAACCCAGCGCCGCGCAGTGGAAAATGATCTTCAGCGATACGCCATCGACGTCGGTCATTGCCGGCGCGGGGGCGGGCAAGTCGACCACCCTGGTACTGCGTATTTTGCTGCTGACCCACTATCTGGGCTTTGAGCTGAGCTCAATGACCGTCGTGACCTTTACACGGGAGTCGCGCAAGGACTTCATCAACAAACTGATCGAGATGTTTGCGCTCTGGGGGCGGCCGCTCGGTTTCAAGGAGGCGCGGGACCTGGTGCGCACCTTCCATTCGCGAATCCTGCCCATGGTTCGCAGCCTGCCGGGCTTCGAGCGGCTGCAAGCGTTCGAAAACCTCAGCAACCGTGTGCAAGGTGCTGATGAGGAGGCCGATAGCAATCCTTTCGACTTACGCATCAACGACGCCCAGCGTCAGCAGCTCAACGCCTGCTATCACAACCTGCACACGCGTGATGAGCGCTTTCGCGAACTGATCAAGCCGTTGTCGCGCCATGCCTTGCAGCTCAAGGAGCTGGAGCGCGATCACCCGGACGTGCAAAAACGCATGGCCGTGACCGAACTGGCCGCCAAGCGTGATGAAGAACTGTGCGACTTGATTGAAGATTTGTGGTTTCGCGCGGGTGCCTGGCCCATCAAAGGCATCGAGCCCAATCGCCAGTCGTTTGATATCAATGGCTCGACCTTTCATTGTCATGGCTATATCCCGAGCCTGGACGCGTGGGTCGTGCTGGGTTTCGATCCTCGGGAAAACCCGCAGGTCAGCCGCCCGAATGCCAAGCTCAGCGTCCGCGCGGAATGGGCGGTAAAGCGAACCCTGTTTCAAGCTTTCTGTCGTAAGCCTTTGATATGGTTAGATAGTTATGAAGCTTCAAAGCGTGTTTTGGCCTCCCTTGCGGGCGATGCCAGCGCCGGGCCGGGGTTTGATTACAAGGTCAAGGGCGAGCTCGGTTCCGCGCCGTTGCTGGACTGTTTTGTCGCGGCGGCCGGGTTTATCGAAAACCTGGGCCTGGATGTTCCGAATGCCGTGGGCCAGATGAGCTTCGCCAAGGACGACCCGGACCGGTTTTTCTTCGAGGCCTTGAGCCTGTTCTGGCGAGCCCTGGAAGATCATCTGCTGGATCAGAAGCCCCCGGTGATGACCTACAACCGCATGTTCGCCTTGTTCAGCGAGCATTCCCCGGAAAACCAGAAACTGTTGAGCGATGAACTACTGCGACCGTTGTCGCACCTGATGATCGACGAGTTTCAGGACGTATCGCCGCAGATTGTTTCCTGGATTCGTGCCAGCCTCGCCGAGATTCGCAGTCGCGGCCCGGCCATGCACGTGGGGCGCGGCGCTCAGCGTTCGTCGCTGCTGTGCGTGGGTGATGACTGGCAGTCCATTTATGGATGGCGCGGCAGTTCGCCGACGTATTTCATGGAGTTCAACAAGGAGTTCCCGTCGCCGAGCACGACCAAGGTCATGCTCAGCGACAACTATCGCAGCCATCAACACATCATCGATGCCGCCGAACACATCGTACGCGCCGCGCCGGCCATCGCCGGCAAGAAGGCCAAAGCCAGTGGCGAGTCGAAGGCTTTGTTGCCAGTCAACGTGCTCGATCGGGATGATCAAGGCTTGGCCAAGCGGTTGATGGAACACTACAGGCAGGGCGATACAATCTTGATGCTTTATCGAAAAAGCAGCGATAAGTCATTGATAGAAGAGCATATTCAGCCTGTAGTTAATGTTGATTCTAGCTTGCCGTACGAGTCACGACGACTGAAGCAGTTGACCTATCACAGCGCCAAGGGCCTTCAGGCCGACGCGGTGTTTCTGCTGGGAGACTGCCAGCACCTGACCAGTTCGCCCTACAAGAATCAGGTCTACTGCATGGCGGGTCTGGGCAAGGCTGGCGACAACGAAGCTTACGATAACGCGCAAAAAGACGAGATTCTGCGACTGGCCTATGTCGGCATCACCCGGGCGGTCAGCCATTGCTACTGGTATGTCGATGGCCAGGACACCCAAGCGGCGAACATGCCCAAGGCCTCCGACCGGATCGGCAAGGGCAAGGCGTTTTTTGCCGATCACCGGGGCAAGACATCGGCGTAAACCCGTACTCACAAAAAAGCCCACAAGATGTGGGCTTTTTATTAGGGCAATTGCGCTTCAACCTTCAGGCATAACTCCTGAGGGCCACCGGAGGAATGAAAGAATTGATCTCATCCTCCACCGCTTCAATGATTCGTTCTACGTCCGCTGCGTTCATGACAGTGGCGCACGGAATGCCGGCAATGGCGATCATGGTCTCGCCTGTTGCACGGTCAAAAAGACGGGCAATCATGCTGCCCGGTGCGTCCATGCTCGCCTCAAAACCCATGGGATGAAAATGCCAGCGCATCAGCTGGCAGGCGTTTGGAAAGGTGACTTTACTGAACCCTTTATTCATATGTTGCCCGCCTGATTCATCGAGCGCTTCCGTTAGCTCATGTTAGGAGGGAAGAGCCTTCATTGGCTCAACCGTTGACTGTCTTTAAAAGTAGCATCCGCATGTGAAAATAATGTGGATTTTTCAGGCCGATTGGCAATTGGTTGCTTTTTTTTGATTCGGGTCAAAGCGCTGTGACCTTTCAGCAAAAGGCCAGCACTGCTTGCTCATTGAAGCCGGTACGGAATTTCGGCAAGCTCGCCTTTTTCTCGTCGAGTCCTTTATGCATGCCGATGATGATGGTCCGCTGCAAACCCAGGCCACGAGCGAGACGGTCATGCGCTATCACCTGCGCTGGAAGCACCGCGACCTGGACGGTGTCATGGCGTTGTATCACCCGGACATCCAGTACAGCGACTTCTTCCAGAACCGCGTGATGGGGCTGGACGAGTTGCGCGAGTACGTGCGCAGCAGCATGCCGCGCGATCCGGATGAAGCGCTGGAGCACTCGGACCGCATCCGTCTGGACGGCAACACCGCGTTCATTCAGTACCGCATTACTCTGCGCGGTGGTGAAGGGTTGGTGTCATTTCGGGCCAGCGAGGCGATTACCGTCCGCGACGGTCTGATCTGGCGAGTCAACGAATACGCCTCGTTGGTGCATGAGCAGCCCGTCAGCAAAACCGCAAACAGTGCACGCCCGGCCGTCAGCCGGCTCGGGTTGTCGCCGCGTCAATTGAGTTTCATGGCGCAGGACCTGCAACAGTACTTCCAGCACCAGCAACCCTATCTGGACCCGGAGCTCGATTTGCAACGGGTGGCGAAGGCGTGCGGGTACAGCCGCAATCAGATGTCCTATCTGCTCAACCAGGTGCTGGGCCAGAGTTTCTACCGCTACGTTAACCAGGCGCGCTTGCAACATGTGCTCGCCGCGCTGGAGAACGCCGCGCCGCCACTGCGTATCGACGATCTGGCATTTGCCGCCGGCTTCAATTCGCTCTCGGCGTTCTACAGCTGTTTCCGCCAGCACACCGGTCTGTCGCCCAAGGCCTACGTCAAACAAATTTCTTTGCGTGCACGCGCGCAAGACAGCCTCTGAGCCCACGCACTAGGATCAACGCCATCGAAGTTTGAGTGGCGGAGTCTTGCATGCCGGCGTGGCGCACTATCAGTTTGTGGATGGATCAACTCGACGAGCCGTTGTTGGCGCGTCCGGCGCTGGAACACGATCTTGACGTCGATGTCGCCATCATCGGCGCGGGGTACACCGGGCTCTGGACCGCGTACTACCTCAAGCGCCTGGCGCCGGGCCTGAACATTGCCATCGTTGAAGCGCAGACCGCCGGTTTTGGCGCCTCCGGGCGTAATGGCGGCTGGTTGATGGGCAACCTCCTGGGGGAAGACCGTTTGCTCGCCGATTTACCGGCCGAGCGGCGGCGGGCGTCGTATGACCTGCTGCATAGCATTCCCGATGAAGTCGAAGTTGTCCTCGAACGTGAAGGCATCCACTGCGATTACCGTAAAGGCGGGGCGCTGTATTGCGCGGCGCGGTATCCGGAACAGGAAACCAGCCTGCGACAGTATCTGGACAAACTGTATGGCCAGGGCCTGACGGAAAGCCATTACCGCTGGCTCAGCCCCGAGCAGTTGGCGCAACAGATCAGAATTGCCAAGCCTTATGGCGGTATCTATGCACCGCACGTGGCGACCCTGCACCCGGCAAAGTTGGTGCGAGGTCTGGCCCGGACGGTCGAACGCATGGGCGTCAGGATTTACGAAAACAGTCCGGTCACCCACTGGCAATCGGGCAGCCTGCGCACGGCGAAGGCCATGGTGCGCAGCCGCTGGATCGTTCCGGCGGTAGAAGGGTACGCGACCACGCTGCCTCCGCTGGGGCGCTATCAGTTGCCGGTGCAAAGCTTGATCGTCGCCACCGAACCGCTGTCCGCCGCCACTTGGGACGAAATCGGCCTGAGCCACGGGCAGGCGTTCGGCGAAAGCAGTCGCCAGGTGACTTACGGTCAGCGTACGGCGGATAACCGCCTGGTGTTCGGCGCGCGGGGTGGCTATCAGTTTGCCGGCAAGCTGCGCCATGACTTCGACCTGACCGCCAGTGAAGTCGACTTGCGGCGTTACCTGTTCGGCGAACTTTTCCCGCAACTCAAGAACGTACGTATTACCCATGGCTGGGGCGGCAACCTCGGCATGTCGCGGCGGTTCAAGCCGCACATGCTGTGCGATCAAGCGAGCGGCATTGCGATTTCCGGCGGTTATGGCGGGGAGGGCGTTGGTGCCAGCAACCTGGGTGGACGGACCTTGGCCGACTTGATCCTGCAACGCGATACCGAGCTGGTTCGCCAGCCATGGGTCATTCCTCAGGGCGGTCTCGATGCACTGAAACCCTGGGAGCCGGAACCCTGCCGCTGGCTCGGCTACAACGCGATCATCCGCAGCTTCGTCCATGAAGACCAGACCCTGGCCAACCCGGCTACCGCGCCTTGGCGACGCAAACTGGCCAGCGGGGTCGCCGGGTTCATGGAAGGTTTCATGCAGTAATCGGCGCTTTCTCCATAGACAGGTACTCCCATGGGCATCACGCAGTTCAAGAACACCGCAACCCTGAAGCTGGACGAATCAAACCCGGTCGCCGTGCCGTTGGGAACTCCCGTGGCGGTGGCATCCACCACGAGTGTCGAACGCGACGACGGTGTCGAAACCGGCGTCTGGGAATGCACCCCTGGCCGTTGGCGTCGGCAGATCGTGGCCCAGGAGTTCTGTCATTTCATCCAGGGGCGCTGCACCTTCACCCCGGATGACGGTGAAACCCTCCACATAGAAGCCGGCGACGCACTGATGTTGCCAGCCAACAGCCTCGGTATCTGGGACATCCAGGAAACCGTACGCAAGACCTACGTTTTGATTTTTTGATCCTCTGATTGCCTGCCAACAAAAACTCACACAGGAATCCACTCATGATCCGAAAGACCCTGGCACTCGCTCCCCTGGCGCTCGTCGTGAGCCTCAGTCACGCTGCCGACACCGTGAAGATCTACAACTGGTCGGACTACATCGCCCCGGACACCACCAAAGACTTCCAGAAAGAAACCGGCATCGGCTTCAGCTATGACGTGTACGACAGCAACGAAACCCTCGACGGCAAGTTGATGACCGGCAAATCCGGTTACGACGTGGTGTTCCCGTCCAACCACTTCATGGCGCGGCAGATTGAGGGCGGGGCGCTGAAGAAGCTCGACAAGAGCCAGTTGCCGAACTGGAAGAACCTCAACACGGTACTGCTCAAAGCCCTGCAAACCAACGACCCGGGCAACGAGCATGGCTTCCCGTACCTGTGGGGCAGCACCGGCATCGGCTACAACATTGCCAAGGTCAAAGCGGTGCTGGGCGATAACGCGCCCGTGGATTCCTGGGACCTGATCTTCAAACCCGAAAACATGGCAAAGCTGCAGAAGTGCGGCGTGGCTATCCTCGACAACGGGCCCGAGCTGCTGCCGGCCGCGCTGAACTACCTGGGGCTGCCGCATCACAGCAAGAACCCGGAAGACTACAAGAAGGCTGAAGCGCTGCTGATGAAAGTCCGGCCTTACGTCAGCTATTTCCACTCGTCCAAGTACACCAGCGACCTCGCCAACGGCGACATCTGCGTGGCGGTCGGTTTCTCCGGCGACATCCTGCAGGCCGAAAATCGCGCCAGGGAAGCCAAGAACGGCGTGGACATCGGCTATGCGATTCCCAAGGAAGGCGCGGCCATCTGGTTCGACATGGTCGCCATGCCCGCCGACGCCCCGGACGAAAAAGCCGGCTACGCCTTCATGGACTACCTGTTGCGCCCGGCCGTCATGGCCAGCATCAGCAACTACGTGCACTACGCCAATGGCAACGAACAGGCTGACAGCCTGATCGACCCGGCAATCAAGAACGACACCAAGGTTTATCCGAGCCCGGAAATGATGGGAAAACTGTTCGCGCTGGAAGCGATGCCGCTGAACATCGACCGGATACGGACGCGGGTGTGGAACAAGATTCGCACGGGCAGCTGACAGGTTGCACCAACGCATCGGGACAGGATGTCCCGTTGCGCAATCAGCCGACCGGCTCGACCGCGCAACTCATTTGCCCCGAGCCGGGTATCTGGAACAAGGCATCGCTGCCGTTCTGCAAGAAGCTGTAGCTCCCCCGGTAATCCTTGCCGTTGAATTGGGTTGCGGAATCATTTGGCACCTGGATAAGGGTGGCAGAGGTATTCGCCCATTTCAGGTACACGACACGCGGCTCGACATTGAAGTAAGTGACGGCAATCAGCGCGTTGAGCCCGGTGCAACGAAAGGCTACCGGGCCGTCGGTGAGCCTGCTCGGATCCTTGGTTCGTGCAATCACCGAGCCTTGGCGAAGCTGATGCGCACGCTCGGCATAACTGCGGATCGTACAGGCCTTGGGTTCCGCCTCGGCAGAGCAGCGATTGCGGGCGTCCACCCAGAACCGTTGTTCGATCTCGACTTTGTCAGGCCGCGGCACGGAATGATCGTCTGTGAGCGCGAGGCGATAAAGGCGCGTCAGTTCAATGTCCATCTGCTTCAGTTGTGGGGTGCGGCAGATCAGCTTCTCGATGGCAGCGCTGGCCCTGGCGCAGTCGAAGCTGGTTGCCAGGACCGTAGAAGTCCCGGCATTCGCGCACAGGCTCGTTGCCGCACACGCACTGGCGGTAATGAGCCTGACCCACAAGGGCGTGACCCTTTTCATCTCGACTTCACCCGGATCATTTCATGAGGTCCGCGAAGAAAGTTAACCCGGTATTCAGTGTGGTCTCATTCTTCGAAAAGTCTAATTTTTACCCATGGAAGTGCGCGAATCAAAACGCCAATAGTCGGACGATTTTGATCCCGGCAACTTACTTTTATTTAATATTTAAATTGTAGATTGTCCGACAATAACGCTGGCTCACTATTTTAAATACGCCGACTTCTAATCGCGCCTATTGTTTTCGGGCATATTCTGAAGTGCGCAAACTTGACGCCAAAAAAGTAGTGGACGATTGATTTCAAATTGTGTCAGTTTTCTTTCGCCTTCATTGGGCGAGTGATAGGACGATCTCGCCAGAGATTGTTGCTATCTAAAAAAACTGTTCCATAGCAAAACAAGGAAGTGTGTTTATGTCGAAAGTAAAAGACAGCGCTATTGATTCCGCTGAACAGGCATTCCAGCCATTTCAAGCCTTGGCGGCTCCCAGTTCTGCGTTCAACCAGATCAATAGTTTCAGCCATCAGTATGACCGTGGCGGCAATCTGACGGTCAATGGCAAACCCTCGTTTTCCGTCGATCAGGCAGCCACCCAATTGCTGCGCGACGGAGCTGCCTACCAGGACAAGGACGGCAGCGGCAAAATCGAACTGACCTACACGTTCCTGACCTCGGCCTCGTCGAGCACCATGAACAAGCACGGGATTACCGGGTTCAGTCAGTTCAGTGCCCAGCAGAAAGGCCAGACCGTGCTCGCCCTGCAATCCTGGGCCGACGTCGCCAATGTCACCTTCACGGAAAAGGCCACCGGCGGCGACGGTCACATGACTTTCGGCAACTACAGCGGCGGCCAGGACGGCGCAGCGGCATTCGCTTATTTGCCTGGCACGGGCGCAGGTTACGACGGGACTTCCTGGTACCTGATCAACAGCAGCTACACGCCCAACAAGACCCCGGACCTGAACAACTACGGCCGGCAAACCCTGACCCACGAAATCGGGCACACCCTTGGTCTGGCTCACCCCGGCGACTACAACGCCGGTGAAGGCGCACCGACCTACAATGACGCGTCCTACGGGCAAGACACCCGCGGCTACAGCGTCATGAGTTACTGGAGTGAAAGCAACACCAGCCAGAACTTCAGCAAGGGCGGCGTCGAAGCTTATGCGTCGGGCCCGTTGATCGACGATATCGCGGCCATCCAGAAACTCTACGGCGCCAACACCACCACTCGCACCGGTGACACCACTTACGGCTTCAACTCCAACACCGGTCGCGATTTCCTGAGCGCGTCTTCGTCGGCGGACAAGGTCGTGTTTTCGGTGTGGGACGCGGGCGGCAAGGACACCCTGGATTTCTCCGGGTTTACCCAAAACCAGAAGATCAACCTCAATGAGACCTCGTTCTCCGACGTTGGCGGCCTGGTGGGTAACGTGTCCATCGCCAAGGGCGTCACCGTCGAAAACGCCATTGGCGGTTCGGGCAATGATTTGCTGATCGGTAACGGCGTCTCCAACGAGCTGAAGGGCGGTGCCGGCAACGACATCCTTTACGGCGCGGGCGGTGCGGACAAGTTGTGGGGCGGCACCGGTTCGGACACCTTCGTGTTCGCCGCCAGCAGCGACTCCAAACCGGGTGCAGTCGACCAGATCCTCGATTTTGTCAGCGGCCTCGACAAGATCGACCTGACCGGCATCACCAACGGTGCAGGCCTGCATTTCGTGAGCGCATTCACGGGTGCGGCGGGCGATGCCGTGCTGACGACCTCCGGTGGTAACAGCCTGCTGTCGGTGGATTTCTCCGGGCATGGCGTGGCGGACTTCCTGGTCAGCACCGTCGGCCAGGCGGCGTACTCGGACATCGTGGCCTGATTCAAGGCAAAAGGAGGGCGGCGCCGATGCGCCGCCCTTTGTCACTTGAGCCACGACCCTGAGTGAAACGCCTATGATTTGTAACGCTTTTACCTGCAAAACAAACGTGTGGCTGTTAGCCGCGCTCATGATGTTTTTTGGAGATGTAGCCATGGCAAGCAGCCTGAAGTTGGCAGACCCGTCGGAGCTGGCGGGAAAATGGCGGGTGACGCAGCAAGACAACCCGTCGATCGTTTGCCCCCTCGAATTCAAAGCCAACCAGACGTTGGGCGACGGCACAGAGTGCCTCGTCGAATGGCTGGAGGAGCAACCGGTCGGCTGGTTCCCGGAGCCCGACGGCATCGCGCTCACCGGCAAGGAAGGGTCGAAGATTGTGTTTTTCAGTCGTCAGCGCGACGGGCTGTATCGAGGCACTTCAAAGTCCGGGCTGATCATAATACTTGAGCATCCGCTTGATTAATCGAGATGCGCCAAGTTGTTATTAAAGTGTAAGTAACGACCTCGTCAGGCAGGCGAGGGATAACACCTCAGGAAGAGCCCATGAAGATGGCGAATAACCCGGTTTCCACGCCGTTAATAAGGGCGCTGGGTGATTACAAGAGCATTCTGATCAGCGTCGGTTGTTTTACGGCGCTAATCAACATTCTGATGTTAGTGCCCTCTATATATATGCTCCAGGTCTATGACCGGGTGCTGTCATCGCAAAATGAAACCACGCTGGCCATGTTGTCGCTGATGGTCGTGGGGTTCTTTGCGTTTATTGGCTTGCTGGAGATTATTCGCAGTTTTATCGTCATTCGTATCGGCAGCCAACTGGAGCGCCGCTTCAACCTGCGGGTTTATCAGGCCGCTTTCGAGCGCAATTTGTTCAGGGGCGAAGGCAACGCCGGGCAGTCGCTGGGGGATTTGACTCACATTCGCCAGTTCGTGACCGGCCCGGCGCTGTTCGCCTTCTTCGATGCCCCCTGGTTCCCGGTGTACCTGCTCGTGATCTATCTGTTCAACGTCTGGCTCGGCGTGTTTGCCACAGCGGGCGCGGTAGTGCTGATCGGGCTGGCGTGCCTCAATGAGGCCATGACCAAAAAGCCTTTGGGAGACGCGGCGGTTTTCTCCCAGAAGTCCAGCCAGATGGCCACCAGTCACCTGCATAACGCTGAAACCATTCAAGCCATGGGCATGCTCGGCGCCTTGCGTCATCGCTGGTTCCAGGTGCATTCGCGTTTCCTCGGCCAGCAGAACAAGGCCAGCGACACCGGCGCGGTCATCAGCTCCCTGAGCAAAACCTTGCGTCTGTGCCTGCAATCCCTGGTATTGGGTCTGGGCGCGCTGCTGGTGATCAAGGGCGACATGACCGCCGGGATGATGATTGCCGGTTCGATCCTGATGGGCCGCGTCCTGAGCCCCATCGATCAACTGATCGCGGTCTGGAAACAGTGGAGCGGCGCCAAACTCGCTTACCGCCGTCTCGATGCTTTGCTGCAAGCCTTCCCGCCGGCCGACGACGTCATGGCGCTGCCGGCGCCGAAGGGCCACATCCGTTTTGAACAGGTCAGCGCCGGTCCTCCGGGGCAGCGTGGTGCGACGTTGCACCTGGTCGATTTCAGCCTCGATGCCGGCGAAGTGCTCGGCGTGCTGGGCGCTTCCGGTTCCGGCAAATCGACCCTGGCCCGAGTGCTGGTCGGCGTCTGGCCGACCCTTGGTGGCACGGTGCGCCTCGACGGTGCCGATATCCATCGCTGGAATCGCGACGAACTCGGTCCCTACATCGGTTATCTGCCGCAAGACATCGAACTGTTCAGCGGCAGCATCGCGCAAAACATCGCCCGGTTCCGTGAGGCCGATCCGCAAACCGTCGTCGCAGCTGCGCAACAGGCGGGTGTGCATGAACTGATCCTGCGCATGCCTCAGGGTTACGACACGCTGCTCGGCGAGGACGGCAGTGGTTTGTCCGGCGGTCAGAAGCAGCGCGTGGCACTGGCACGTGCCTTGTACGGCAAGCCGAGCCTGGTGGTGCTGGACGAACCGAACTCCAACCTCGACACCGTGGGTGAAGCGGCGCTGGCTAGCGCCATCGCGCACATGAAAGCCCAGGGCACCAGCGTGATCCTGGTGACTCACCGCTCTTCGGCACTGGCCCAGGCCGACAAGTTGCTGGTGCTCAACGACGGTCGTTTGCAAGCGTTCGGCCCGAGCCAGGACGTGCTCAAGGCGCTTTCCGGCGCCCAGGAACAAAAGCCTGCGCAGGCACCGGGTGGGTTGAGCATGAGCCGGCAGTATCAGCCCTCGACAAGGAGTTCGGGTGTATGAGCAACCTCAACGAAGCCAGCATGGAACACGACTACATCGCCGAACGCCCCGAGCGCGATGCGCGGTTTTTTGCGCGCATGGGCTGGATTCTGGCCATCGTCGGCGCCGGCAGTTTCTTCACTTGGGCCAGCCTGGCGCCGCTCGACCAAGGCATCCCGGTGCAAGGCACCGTGGTGGTCTCGGGCAAGCGCAAAGCGGTGCAATCGATGAGCAGCGGGGTGGTCAGCCGGATTCTGGTGCGCGAGGGGCAAGCGGTGAAGCTGGGTCAGCCGCTGTTTCAACTCGACCAGACCCAAGTCGCCGCCGACGTGCAATCCCTGCAAGCGCAATACCGCATGGCCTGGGCCAGCCTGGCGCGCTGGCAAAGCGAACGGGACAACCTCAAACAAGTGAGTTTTCCCGCCGAACTGAGTAACGATCCCGACCCGCGTCTGGCGCTGGTACTGGAAGGCCAGCGCCAGTTGTTCAGCAGCCGCCGTGAAGCGTTTTCCCGCGAGCAGGCTGCCTTGCGCGCCAGCATCGAAGGCGCTGGCGCGCAACTGGCCGGGATGCGCCGCGCACGCTCGGACTTGACCGCCCAGGCCAGTTCCCTGCAACAGCAACTGAGCAACCTTCAGCCGCTGGCGGATAACGGCTACATCCCGCGCAATCGGTTGATGGAGTACCAGCGCCAACTGTCGCAGGTGCAACAACAGTTGGCAGAAAACACCGGCGAAAGCGGCCGGGTGGAGCAGGGCATCCTCGAATCGCGGCTGAAACTGCAACAACACATCGAGGAGTACCAGAAAGAAGTCCGCACCCAGCTGGCCGACGCGCAGCTCAAAAGCGTGACGCTGGAGGAGCAACTGACCTCCGCCGGTTTCGACTTGCAGCACAGCGAAATCATCGCCACCGCCGACGGCATCGCGGTCAACCTCGGGGTGCATACCGAAGGTGCGGTGGTGCGCCAGGGCGAAACCCTGCTGGAAATCGTTCCGCAGGGCACTCGCCTGGAAGTCGAAGGGCATCTGCCGATCAACCTGATCGACAAGGTCGGTACGCACTTGCCGGTGGACATTTTGTTCACCGCGTTCAACCAGAGTCGCACGCCACGGGTTCCCGGCGAAGTCAGCCTGATTTCCGCCGACCAGATGGTCGATGAGAAAACCGGCGCTCCGTATTACGTACTGCGCAGCAGCGTCAGCGAACACGCCATGGAAAAACTCAACGGCCTGGTGATCAAGCCCGGCATGCCCGCGGAAATGTTCGTGCGCACTGGCGAGCGTTCGCTCCTCAACTATCTGTTCAAGCCGCTGCTCGACCGGGCAGGTTCCGCGTTGACCGAGGAATAAGGATGTTGCGCTGTATGAATAAGCTGTCTGTGTTTGCGGCGAGCCTTGTGCTGCTGACCTGTAAGCCGACCATGGCCATGGGACCGTTCGACCTTTACGAGCAAGCGTTGCGCAATGATCCGGTGTTCCTCGGCGCGATCAAGGAGCGCGACGCCGGCCTTGAAAACCGCGCGATCGGCCGCGCCGGGCTGCTGCCGAAACTGGGTTACAACTACAACAAGGGCCGCAACACCTCCAAGGTCACTTACCTCAACGAGCGCGGGCAAAACCAGAGCGATGACCGCAACTACAGCAGTTACGGTTCGTCGTTGACCCTGCAACAACCGCTGCTGGATTACGAGGCCTACGCGACGTACCGCAAAGGCGTGGCGCAGTCGCTGTTCGCCGATGAGAACTTTCGTGGCAAGAGTCAGCAATTGCTGGTGCGGGTGCTGGAGAACTACACCCAGGCGCTGTTCGCCCAGGACCAGATCGACATCGCCCAGGCCAGGAAGAAAGCCTTCGAGCAACAGTTCCGGCAGAACGAGCAATTGTTCCGTCAGGGCGAGGGCACGCGCACCGACATCCTCGAAGCCGAGTCACGCTACGAGCTGGCAATCGCCGAAGAAATCGAAGCCCGCAACGAACAGGACGCGTCCCTGCGAGAACTGGGCGCGCTGATCGGCGTGCCGGCCGTCGACATCAGCGATCTCGCGCCGCTGGATCAGCAGTTCCAGACCTTCACCCTGCAACCGGCCAATTACGACACCTGGCATGAGATGGCGGTCGCCAACAATCCGGCCCTGGCCTCGCAACGTCAGGCGCTGGAAGTGGCGCGCTACGAGGTGGAGCGCAATCGCGCCGGGCACCTGCCCAAAGTCAGCGCCTACGCAACGGTGCGCCAGAACGAATCGGAAAGCGGCAACACCTACAACCAGCGCTACGACACCAACACCATCGGCATCGAGGTCAACGTCCCGCTGTACGCCGGTGGCGGTGTCTCGGCGTCGACCCGTCAGGCCAGCCGCGCCATGGAACAGGCCGAATACGAACTGGACGGCAAGACGCGGGAAACCCTGATCGAGTTGCGTCGCCAGTTCAGCGCGTGCCTGTCGGGGGTGAACAAGCTGCGGGCCTATCAGAAAGCACTGACGTCCGCCGAAGCGCTGGTGGTGTCGACCCGGCAAAGCATTCTCGGCGGTGAGCGGGTCAACCTCGACGCGCTGAACGCCGAACAGCAGCTCTACACCACACGCCGCGATCTCGCGCAGAGCCGCTACGACTATTTGATGGCATGGACCAAGTTGCATTACTACGCCGGCACCTTGAACGAGCAAGACCTGGCCAAGGTTGACGAAGCATTTGGGCAAGGCCCGAAGGAACGCCGGAAAGATCTCTGACAATTCCAACAAAAGAGAGGCTTTACCATGGGTGTGTACGATTACAAAAACTTCGGCACAGCAGATTCGAAGGCGTTGTTCACTGACGCTATGGCAATCACGCTGTACTCCTATCACAACCTCGATAACGGCTTTGCCACCGGTTATCAGCACAATGGTTTCGGCCTGGGTTTACCGGCGACGCTGGTGACTGCGTTGATTGGCGGTACTGACTCCCAGGGTGTGATTCCCGGCGTGCCGTGGAACCCGGATTCGGAAAAAGCCGCGCTGGCGGCGGTGCAGAAAGCCGGCTGGACGCCGATCACCGCTGCGCAGCTGGGTTACGACGGCAAGGTTGATGCACGCGGTACGTTCTTCGGCGAAAAGGCCGGGTACGCCAGCGCCCAAGTGGAGATCCTCGGAAAGTACGATGCGCAGGGCCATCTCAGCGAAATCGGCGTGGCCTTTCGCGGCACCAGTGGACCTCGGGAAAGCCTGATCAGCGATTCGATCGCCGACGTGATCAACGACGTGCTGGCAGCGTTGGGCCCCAAGGATTACGCGAAAAACTACGTGGGCGAGGCCTTCGGCGACTTGCTTGCCGATGTTGCCGCGTTTGCCCGGGCCAATGGCTTGTCGGGCAAGGACGTGCTGGTCAGTGGCCACAGCCTTGGCGGCCTGGCGGTCAATAGCCTGGCGGACCTGAGCAACGACAAGTGGGCCGGGTTCTACAAGGATGCCAACTACATCGCCTACGCCTCACCGACGCAAAGCAGCACCGATAAAGTGCTGAACGTCGGTTATGAGAATGACCCGGTGTTCCGCGCACTCGACGGCTCGTCCTTCAACTTGTCGTCGCTGGGCGTGCACGATGCGCATCAGGACTCGGCGACCAACAACATTGTCAGCTTCAACGATCATTACGCCTCGACGGCGTGGAATGTGCTGCCGTATTCCATCCTCAATATTCCGACCTGGATTTCCCACCTGCCCACGGGGTATGGCGATGGCATGACGCGGGTGCTGGAGTCGAAGTTCTACGACCTCACCAGCAAGGACTCGACCGTCATTGTTGCCAACCTCTCTGACCCGGCGCGCAGCAGCACCTGGGTTCAGGACCTCAATCGCAACGCCGAAACCCACAAGGGCAGCACCTTCATCATTGGCAGCGACGGCAACGACCTGATCCAGGGCGGCAAGGGTAATGATTACCTGGAAGGCCGCGACGGCAACGACACCTTCCGCGACGGCGGCGGCTACAACATCGTGCTGGGTGGCAAGGGCAGTAACGTGCTGGATCTGCAGCAGTCAGTGAAAAACTTCGATTTCGCCAATGACGGCGCGGGGAACCTGTACATCCGCGATGCGCAGGGCGGCATCAGCATCACCCGCGACATCGGCAGCATTGTCACGAAGGAGCCGGGGTTCCTCTGGGGGCTGTTCAAGGATGACGTGACCCACAAGGTCACCGCCAATGGCCTTGCGGTGGGCAATGACCTGACGCAGTACGCGTCCACGCTGAAGGGCGGAGCGGGGGCCGATACGTTGAAGGCGCATCCCGGCGGTGATTGGTTGTTTGGTCTGGATGGCAACGACCATCTGGTGGGCGGCCAAGGCAACGACGTGTTGGTGGGCGGGGCAGGAAATGACCTGATGGAGGCGGGTGGCGGGATCGATACGTTCCTGTTCAGTGGCGCGTTTGGCCAGGATCGGATCGTGGGTTATCAGGCGAACGACAAACTGGTGTTTCTCGGGGTTCAGGGGGTGGCGCCGAATGATGACGTACGCGCCCATGCCACGGTTGTGGGGCAAGACACGGTGCTGACGTTTGGCAGTGATTCGGTAACGTTGGTCGGGGTTGGGCTGGATAGCCTGGCCAATGTCGTCATCGCTTGAAGGTGATGTGGCGCCTGTAAGGGCCTCTTCGCCGGCAAGCCGGCTCCTACAGGTTATCGGTGTTTTCATGAACGACGCATGACCTGTAGGAGCCGGCTTGCCGGCGATGAACGATAACGCGGTCTTCAGTCTTCCTTGCGAACCGTGGCCACGTCATTAACCTTGACCTTCACTTTCGCCCCGGAAATATCTTCGAACTCGTAAAAGCCTTCTTTGGTATTGGCTTTTGGCATGTCCTTGGTCAAATATTGAGTGCCGTTCTGCAGTGTCACCACCGTTGGCGTCGAGCAACCGGCCAGGGCCAGAAGGGCTGCCGCTACCAGTGGCAAACCCAGTGTCTTGAATTTCATAACCACCTCTCATCCTCCAAAAATCAGCGCGACTGCTTCAAATCCTTCAATCGCCGCTGCACTTCTACCGCCGTTGGTGCGACGGATCCCCAGAAAGTTCGATGGGCCACCCAAAAAAAACGGATCGCGCCGCCGCTTATCCTTTTCCGTTTGCACCAGACGGGTCGTAGCTGGTATCTGTACGCATAACCAGTATTCGCTCGCCATGGCCCTGTTTCCCTGTGACCACAAATCCCCTCGACGATCCGTTCTATTACTTGAACAACTTCATGCAAGTGCTTGATTGGCTTGAACATCGTTATGCCGATGTATTGAGTGTCGAGGAGCAATGCTTCATCCGTGAGTTCAATCGACTGCCCCGGGAACCCCGTGCGCTCCTGGTCCGGATGGTCATGCGCAAGGGCGTTCACTTCCGGGCGAGCAAACTGCATTACGTCGAGATCGGCGACATTGCCATGGCCGCGGAGCCGTTGTTGGCCCAGGGTTGGATCGATGAGCAGGCGCCGCTGCCGCTCGACGTGGTGTTCGAGGCGTTGCTCAAGGCCGAAATCCTTCAATGTTTTGGTGCCGCCATCGATCAGCCCAAAGGGAAAAAGTCCGACTGGCTGCCTGCATTGAGCGAACGGTTTCCCGAGGTTCAACCCTTCAATCAGTGGTGCGCGCCACTGAATGATCGGTTGTTCAGCCTGACTATCATGGGCTTGTGTGATCGCCTGCGCCTGATGTTTTTCGGCAACCTTTACCAGGACTGGTCGGAGTTCGTGCTTGCCGACCTTGGCATTTTTACCTATGAAAAAGTCGAGTTCTGCGCCGAATCCCGCGGCTTGCGCAGTCGCGAGGACGTGGACGCCTGCCTGTTTCTCCATGACTGTCAGCAGCAGTTCGAGGCCGGTGAAGCGGTGGAGGCGGTTGTCGAGCAGATCAACGGGCTGGCGCTGAGCAATCCCTGGCTGCAAAAACGGCGCAGCAAATTGCTGTTCCAGATCGGTCAGCACTGCGAGCGCGTGGCGGATTTCGCCAATGCCCTGGGCATATACCGCGAGTGCGCCTGGCCTGGCGCACGGTCGCGATTGATTCGTGTGCTGGAGCGCTGCGGCGAGTATCAGTTGGCCATGGACCTGGCCGTTGCTGCCGGGCAATCGCCGGAAAGCGCCGCCGAACAACAGCAATTACTGCGAGTGGTGCCCAGGCTGCGGCGCAAACTCGGCGGGCCGGCAGTGAAACGACCCTCTCCACGGGAAATGCAGCGTCTCGATCTGCAACTGCCCAGAACCGACCCGACGCTGTCGGTGGAGTTTTACGTTCAGGCGCATCTGGCGGAGGATTCGGCGCCGGTGCATTACGTCGAAAACAGCCTGATCAATTCATTGTTCGGGTTGCTGTGCTGGCCGGCAATCTTTGCGCCGTTACCGGGGGCGTTTTTCCACCCGTTCCAGCGCGGGCCGGCGGATTTGCTCAATGAAGACTTCCAGGCGCGCCGGGCCGACCTGTTTCAGGCCTGCCTCGCCGAGCTGGATGACGGACGTTACCGCCAGACCATCCGTGAGCGCTACGCCGCCAAGTGGGGCGTGCAGTCGCCTTTCGTGTTCTGGGGCGCGTTGAGCGAACCACTGCTTGAACAGGCCCTCGATTGCCTGCCCGCCGAGCACCTCAAACACTGGTTCAACCGCCTGCTGCTGGACATCAAGGCCAATCGCGCCGGCATGCCGGACCTGATTCAGTTCTGGCCGCAGCACAAGACCTACCGCATGATCGAAGTCAAAGGCCCGGGTGATCGCCTGCAGGACAACCAGTTGCGCTGGCTCGAGTTCTGCCATGAACACCAGATGCCGATTGCTGTTTGCTACGTGCAGTGGGCGGAGCAGGGCGCTTGAGCTACAGCATCGCGGTGCGGGCGTTGTGTGAATTCACCGCCAAGGTCGGGGACCTCGACCTGCGCTTCACGCCCTCGCCGACGGCACTGGAGGGGATCGTCGGCCACCGTACGGTGGCGTCCCGGCGTAGCGAGGGTTACCAGAGTGAGGTCGCGCTTGAAGGTCTGTACCAGACGTTGAAGGTCAAGGGCAGGGCGGACGGCTACGACCCGGCGCAAAACTGCCTGGAAGAAGTCAAAACCTATCGCGGGGACTTGAGCAAACAGCCGGCTAACCATCGTCAACTGCATTGGGCGCAGGCCAAGGTCTATGGCTGGTTGATGTGCCAGAAACTGGGCCTGGCACAGATCAACCTGGCGCTGGTGTATTTCGACATCGTCAGCGAAAAGGAAACCTGTCTGGTCGAGGCCTTCAGCGCTGGAGAATTGCAGGAGTTCTTCGAGCAGCATTGCCGACTGTTCCTGCATTGGGCCGAACAGGAAATGGCCCATCGCGAGGCGCGCAACGGCGCGGCGCAGCAACTGGCGTTTCCCCACGCAGGCTTTCGTCCGGGCCAACGGCATTTGGCCGAGTCGGTGTTCAAGGCGGTCAGCATCGGCCGGTGCCTGATGGCGCAGGCGCCGACCGGCATCGGCAAGACGCTTGGCACGCTGTTTCCGATGCTCAAGGCGCTGGCGCCGCAGCAACTGGACAAGGTGTTCTTTCTTACGGCAAAAACGCCGGGGCGCAAACTGGCGCTCGATGCTGCGCAGGTGATCCTCGACAGCGCGGATGCGCCGCCGCTGCGGGTTCTGGAGATGATCGCCCGGGACAAGGCCTGCGAACATCCGGACAAAGCCTGCCACGGCGAATCCTGCCCATTGGCCCAAGGCTTCTATGATCGCTTGCCGGCCGCGCGCCAGGCCGCCAGCGAGCTGTCACTGTTGAACCAGAATGCCTTGCGCGAGGTGGCCGTGAAACATGCGGTGTGCCCGTATTACCTGAGCCAGGAAATGGCACGCTGGTCAGACGTGGTGGTCGCCGACTACAACTATTATTTCGATTTCAGTGCGCTGCTGTTCGGGCTGGCCCAGGCCAATAACTGGAAAGTTGCGGTGCTGGTGGACGAAGCCCACAACCTTGTGGAGCGCGGCCGGCAGATGTACAGCGCCAGTCTCGACCAGTCGGCCCTCAACGGCGTGCGTAAAACCGCGCCCGAGCCGTTGAAAAAATCCCTGCAACGGGTCAATCGTGAGTGGAACGCCCTGCATAACCTGCAACTTGGTGCGTATCAGGCCTACGATAAGCCTCCGGAAAAATTGCTTCAGGCGCTGTCCTCGTGCAGTGCGAGCATTGGCGATTACCTCAATGATCACCCGCAGGGCCTGGACAGTGCATTGCAGACGTTTTATTTCGACATGCTGCAATTCTGCCGCGTTGCCGAACTCTTCGATGAACAGTTTCTGTTCGACATCAGCAAGCGGGACCTCGAGCGCAAAAAGTCGCTCTCGCAACTGTGCCTGCGCAACGTGGTGCCTGCCGGTTTCATCCGCCCGCGCCTGACGGCCGCACGCAGTACCGTGCTGTTTTCCGCGACGTTGAGCCCGCGTCATTACTATGGGGATCTCCTCGGGACGCCGGCGAACACGGTGTGGATCGATGTCGAATCACCGTTTCACGCTGACCAGTTGAAGGTCCATATCGTCAATCAGATATCCACGCGGTTCGTTCATCGGCAATCGTCCCTGGCGCCGATCGTCGAGCTGATTGCCCGGCAGTTCAGTCAACGCCCCGGCAACTACCTGGCGTTTTTCAGCAGCTTCGATTACTTGCAGCAAGTGGCGCAGTTGCTGGCCGAAAAACACCCGCACATCACTGTGTGGGCGCAATCGCGGGGCATGGGAGAAGCCCGGCGACAGGATTTTCTCGATCAATTCACCGCGCACAGCCAGGGAGTCGGCTTCGCTGTGCTGGGCGGGGCATTTGGCGAAGGCATCGACTTGCCCGGCGCGCGGCTGATCGGTGCATTTATCGCCACCTTGGGCCTGGCGCAACTCAACCCGGTCAATGAACAGTTGAAACATCGCATGGCCGCGATTTTCGGTGCCGGTTACGACTACACCTACCTGTTTCCCGGCGTGCAGAAAGTGGTGCAGGCCGCAGGGCGAGTGATCCGCACCCAGCAGGATGAGGGGGTGGTGATGTTGATCGATGACCGGTTTGGCGACAGCAAGGTCAAGCAACTGCTGCCGCGCTGGTGGTCGGTTGCTCCGGCGATTTCGCTCTCGGCGGAGTAGGATTTTTTACCTTAAAAAACATCGACATACCTTGAAAAACACAGACATTTGAACAAGTGGCGAATGCCCGCTTTATTCATAGAGGCAATCATCACTTTCAAGCCAGTCTTTGATAAGGAAATCAAGGTATGTCAGCAGCACCGAACTATACGTACACCCAAGAGCAGGTCACGGCCGCATTCGATGAAATAAAAGCGACGCTGTTCAGCGGCATTACGGCCGAGGCAACCCCGAAAATGCTGATCGTTGCCGGCCTGCAGGGATCTGGCAAAACGTATCTGCTTGAAAAAAGTCTTCTGCCTTCGGGCCGCTACAAAAACTACGTGCGCCTGTACCTGCCCGAATACCGGAAAAAACACCCTCACTACACCGAGATGATCAAGCTTGGCGTTCTGCATGCGTATGAGCATACAGAGGCGTTTGTACGTGAGGTCAGCGCGATGATCTTTACGCAGGCATTTGTCGGCAAATACAACATCGTCATGGAGTGCGCATTCGACAGCCTCGATTTCGCGTCTTTTCCGCCGACGGCAACTGCCGCCGGTTATCAATTCGAGACTCATATCGTTGGCTGCACCCAAGAGTTCGCTCATGTGTCGAGCATCAAGAGAGCACTCAACAGCCTCGAAAACCAGGAAATGGAAAGATTTCTGACGGGATCAACACTGGCTGCCAGCATGGGGTATGCACAAGCGATCATCCTGGCCATCGAGACAGCTTCAAAGGCGATCAGCGGTTCGCAAATCACTGTGTACGAACGCGGATTCGGCGTGTTGAAAGAACGGGCGATACGGGCTCAGAGCACTTACACCGTGGATGCCGACGGTTCGCTGACCAAAACGACAACCCTGAGGCATTTTGAGCACATCGTTTACTCGCGGATTATTGATAACCCTGTTTTTGCGGTGAATGGTCACCACGAAATCATCAAGGAGTGCCATCTGGCGCTGCTCAAGATCGCGGGTCATACCCAGCAGGTTCCGAGTTTCGTATACAACGATTTGTATGCCTGCATTGTCAGATACACAAACCGATAAGACTTTGCGTCGAGCGGGGCATTTCGGCTTTCCAAACCCCGGGTTTGTCGCATACTCCTCAAAAAACAATCACGACGTGAGGGCTCAATGAACGAAGATCGAGGCAAAGCCAGCACCATCGAGGACGGGCGCTTTCGCCTGTTGATCGATGCGGTGATTGACTATGCGATCTACATGATTGATCCCGACGGCATCATTACCAGTTGGAATGCCGGCGCTCGACGTTTCAAAGGGTATGAAGAAGCGGAAATCCTCGGCCAGCATTTTTCGCGGTTCTACACCGAGGAGGACCGTCTCAAGGGGATGCCCCAACGAGCCCTGGACACCGCCATTCGGGAAGGGCGATTCGAGGGGGAAGGCTGGCGGGTGCGCAAGGACGGTACGCATTTCTGGTGCCATGTGGTGATCGATCCGATCCTCGATTCGACGGGCAAGTTGCTGGGGTTTGCCAAGATCACCCGGGACCTGACCGACCGCAAAATGGCTGAAGAAGTGCTCAAGCAAAGCGAACAGCAGTTCCGGCTGCTGGTGCAAAGTGTCACGGACTACGCCATCTACATGCTCGACGCTGACGGACGGCTGACCAACTGGAACCCTGGTGCCCAGCGCATCAAGGGTTACTTGCCCGAAGAAGTGATCGGTCAGCATTTTTCGATGTTTTACACCCCGGAAGACCGCGCAGCCGGCGAACCGAAGCGCACGCTGGACATTGCCATCCGTGAGGGGCGATTCGAGAACAAAGGCTGGCGAGTGCGCAAGGACGGCACGCGGTTCCTGGCGCATGTCGTGGTCGATCCGATCTGGGGCGATACCGGGACGTTGCTCGGTTTCGCCAAGATCACCCGGGATATTACTGAAGCGACCCGCGCTCAGCAGGCGCTCGAACAAACCCGTGAGGCGCTTTTCCAGGCGCAGAAAATGCAAGCCATCGGGCAATTGAGCGGGGGGATTGCCCATGACTTCAACAATTTGTTGACGGTGATCCTTGGCAATCTGGAAATCGTGCGCAAGCGAATCGGGGACGATTCGAAGATCACCCGATTGCTGGACAACGCCACTCAAGGCGCCTTGCGCGGAGTGGCGCTGACCCAGCGCATGCTGGCCTTTGCCAGGCGACAGGAACTGAAGACCGAGTCCGTCGAGATACCGACGCTGGTGGAGGGCATCACCGGCCTGTTGCGCAGTTCCCTCGGGCCCTCCGTAGTCCTCGAAACCCGTTTTACGGAAACAATCGAGCCTGTTTGGGCCGACAAAAACCAGCTCGAACTGGCAGTCCTGAACCTGGCGACCAATGCCCGCGACGCCATGCCCCATGGTGGCAAGCTCCTGATCAGCGCGCGCCCTGAAGACGCCGGCGATCACTCCTCGCTCACGCCAATGACAGGTCGTTATGTTTGCCTGAGCATCAATGACACCGGGGAGGGCATGGACGACGCCACACTCGCCGTGGCGATGGACCCGTTCTTCACCACCAAAGGGGTCGGCAAAGGTACGGGGCTGGGATTGTCGATGGTGCATGGCTTCATCGAACAATTGGGCGGGCGATTCATTCTAAAGAGCCAGAAAGGCAAGGGCACCACGGCCGAACTGTGGATTCCCGTCGCCACGCAAGGTTCGATCGCCAAACCTGCCCAGGAGGAAGCCGCACCGCCGGTGCCTCGTCTGTGCGTGCTGGTGGTGGATGACGACAGCCTGGTGCTGACCAGTACCTGTCTGTTGCTCGAAGATCTGGGCCATCAGGTGATCAGTGCGGTATCCGGGGCTCAAGCGCTGACAGTGCTCGACAGCGAACAGGTCATCGACCTGGTCATTACCGACATGGCCATGCCGCAAATGAACGGTGCGCAACTGGCGCAGGCGATCCGAAGCATCAGGCCCGACCTGCCGATCATCCTCGCCACCGGTTACGCCGAGCGGCTGGAAGGCTTTGCGACCAGGCTCCCACGCCTGTCCAAACCATTCACGCAACTCAACCTGGTGGAAATCATCGCCTCGACATTACGGTAATAAACCGCCCGGCTCTTCAAGCGTACGCGCTTATTCTCCCGCGCCCGTAGGAGCCGGCTTGCTGGCGATTGGCCCCTGAGCCCTGCGCTGACCTTTCGGACGTCATCGCCGGCAAGCCAGCTCCTACAAGGTACGAGGTGGCTGGCATGGATGTGTGCCGCGACAAATTCCTGTAGGAGCCGGCTTGCCGGCGATTGGCCCCTGAGCCCTGCGCTGACCTTTCGGACGTCATCGCCGGCAAGCCAGCTCCTACAAGGTGCGAGGTGGCTGGCAGTGATGTGTGTCGCGACAAATTCCTGTAGGAGCCGGCTTGCCGGCGATTGGCCCCTGAGCCCTGCGCTGACCTTGCGGACGTCATCGCTAGCAAGCCAGCTCCTACAAGGCACGAGGTGGCTGGCATGGATGTGTGCCGCGACAAATTCCTGTAGGAGCCGGCTTGCCGGCGATTGGCCCTTGAACCGTGCGGTGATCATGCGGACGTCATCGCCAGCAAGCCGGCTCCTACAAGGTGCGATGTGGCTGGCAGTAATGTGTGCCGCGACAAAATCCTGTAGGAGCCGGCTTGCTGGCGATTGGCCCTTGAACCCTGCGGTGACCTTGCGGATGTCATCGCCGGCAAGGGGGGCTTGTTAGCGGTCGCGCAAACTGCGCTCCATCCGTGCGATGCCTTCCTCCAGCAACGCACGCGGGCAGCCGAAGTTCAGGCGCACGAACTGTTGGCTGTCATCGCCGAAATCCAGGCCAGGACTAAGCCCGACCTTCGCCTTTTCAAGGAAGAATTGCTGCGGGTTCTCCAACCCCAGCGCCGAGCAGTCGAGCCAGGCCAGGTAGGTACTCTGAGGCACATTCATGCTGATGCCGGGCAAGCGCGTGCGAACGGCATCCACCAGATAATCGCGGTTTCTTTGCAGGTAGTCCTTGAGCGCGGCCAGCCACGGCGCACCTTCGGTGTAAGCAACACGTGTCGCTTCCATGCCCAGCGGATTGACGCTGTCGACCATGCCGCAGCGCGCATGGTTGACGCGCTCGCGCAGGGCGCGGTCCTGAATGATCATGAACGAAGTCTTCAGGCCAGCGATGTTGTAGGCCTTGCTCGCCGACATCAGCGTGATGGTGCGCCGGGCGATTTCCGGGCTCAACGAGGCGGTTGGAATGTGTTGGCGGCCATCGAAGCACAGTTCGGCATGGATTTCGTCGGAAATGATCCAGGCGCCCTGCGCCACGCAGATATCGGCCACCGCTTGCAGTTCTTCCCTTGGGAACGCTTTGCCCAACGGGTTGTGCGGATTGCTCAGCAGCAGAGCACCGCCGCCTTCCAGCGACTGGCGCAAGGCCTGAAGCGGCGTGGCGTACGTGCCATCAGCCATCGCCTCGAAATTCAGTTCAACCTTGTTCAGCCCCCAATGCCCCGGTGCATGACGCAGCGGTGGGTAGTTGGGCGTTTGCACCACGACATTCTGTTGCGGCTGGACCAGCGCATTCAGGGCCATGTTGAAACCCGATTCCACGCCCGGCAGGAAAACCAGCTCCTGCGGCTCGACGCGCCAGGCGTACTTGTTCCAGAGGTCGGTCACGATGGCATTGCGCAAGTCATCCTGCGCTACGCTGTAGCCGAGCAACGGGTGTTCCAGACGTTTTTGCAGGGCCTGGATGATCACCGGTGGCGCGGCAAAATCCATGTCGGCAACCCACATCGGCAATACGTCGGCCGGGTAGCGGCTCCACTTGGTACTGCCGGTGTTGTGGCGGTCGAACACCTGATCAAAATCGAAGGTCATGCTCATTCTCATACAAGGCAGGGTTGTTTTCGGCGGTCATGATAAACGCCAACCCCTGTGGGAGCGAGCCTGCTTGAGAGTGCGAGCACGCCGGCTGACCATTATCAGAAACGGCCGAAACTCAGCGGGTACTCGATAACGACATAAACCCTGTCGATATCATCGCCCGCCTGGGCGCTGTTGGCCCGGTGCGAGACATGGGACAGTTGCAGCGACAAGCCCTTGGCCGATCCAGACTGCACGATGTAACGCAAGTCGATGTCTCGCTCCCAATGCCGTCCATCATTACCTTGCAGCGGCCTGTACGCACCGACCGACTCATCGAGCGGGTTGTAGGCGCCGCCCTTGGGGGCGTGCGTACCGTCGATCTGGCTGCCTGTGACATAACGGGTCATGAATTTCAGCCCGGGAATGCCATAGAGGCCCAGATCAAGGTCGTAGCGAGCTTGCCAGGACTGCTCGTGGGCACCGTTGAAGTCGGCGTATTTGATCGAGTTGGCGAGGTAGATCGAGTCGCCACCGACGAAGTCGAACGGGGTATCGCCGTTGACCTTTTGATAGGCCAACGTGAAGGCATGGGCATCGACAGTGTATTTGCCTGACAGGCTGAACGCTGTGTTGTCGATAGCACCGGCCAGCGCCTGGCCTTTGTCCTGCGTGCGATAGAGATTGGCGTCGAGGAACCAGCCGGACTGTTTCAGGTGCAGATTGGCGTAGTACTGATGCCAGGTGTCGGTCAGCTCTGAAGCATAGAGGGCCGCGCCGAACGGACTTTGCGTAAACAGGTCGGCACCCAGAATAGAAATGCCGCCCGCTTCAGTGTTGGCGCCGTAGCCGTAAAAGTTGTCCTTGCCCGAAGCACCGTCCTGATTCTTGAACGCCGTGAAGTGGCCGGCGATCAGATTCATTCCCTCAATCTCGTGGCTGTTCACCAGAAAACCGCTGGCGTACTCGGGTTGCAGGCGTTTATCCGCGGTGTCGAACACTGGGGTTTCGACCATCATTTCACCGAAGGCCAACGTGGTTTTCGATGCCTTGATTTTCAACGCGCCGCCAGCACTGGAATAGTTGTCTTCGCTGCGACCGTCGCTGTCCAGCGGCAATAATCCTGTCCCGGAATGGCCCTTGCCACCGTCCAGTTTCAATCCTAGAAACCCGTGGGCATCGAGTCCGAATCCGAGGGTGCCGGGGGTGAAACCGGATTCAAAAGAGCTGATAAAGCCCTGAGCCCATTCGGCTTTGTAGCTTTTGCCTGCCGGCGTCGGGGATCGATAGTCGTTGTTGAGATAGAAATTTCGGCTCAGCACTTCAAGCTTCGCGCCGGCCAGCAAGCCCTGCGATTCATCTGCCAGGACCATGCCTGATAACAGCGCCGGCAAACACAGGCACAACCCGCGACTGAGGTCTCGTGAGGAAAACGTCATCGATCAGTCCACCGCGAAGGGAAGCGGCTCCGGAACCCCGGAGCCGCGTTGTTACTTAATGACCTTCGGAGGCGCCGAACATGGTCTTGGCGTAGATCAGGCCCAGACCGTAAGAACCGCCGTTGGCAATCGAGGTTTTCACGGTTTCGTCGTAGGTCTCGGTACGTGCCCAGTCGCGCTGCAATTCAAGCAGGTATTGCAACGAAGTCATCGGCCGCGCGCCGATCTGGATCATGCGCTGCATCGCCATTTCATGGGCTTCGGTGGTGACGTCGCCACAGGCGTCGGCAATCACGTACACCTCAAAACCCTGGTCGATGGCCGACAGCGCCGGGCCGACGATGCAAACGGAGGTCCACAGGCCGGCGAGGACGATTTTCTGTTTGCCGAACTTATTCACTTCAACGGCAATGCGCTCGTCTTCCCAGGTGTTCATGCTGGTGCGGTCAATGACGTTGTGTTCCGGGAACACCGATTTGATTTCGTCGAAGATCGGGCCGGAGAAGCTCTTTTCGGCAACGGTGGTGAGGATGGTCGAGACCTTGAAGCCGCGCGCCGCCTTGGCCACCAGCGCGGCATTGTTGCGCAGGGTCACGGCGTCGATCGACTTGGTCGCAAAGGACATTTGCGACTGGTGATCGATCATGATCAGCGTGTGGTCGGTTGGGGTCAGCAGGGTTTTGCCGGGTACTGCTTTTGCGATAGCCATGGCGATGTCCTTACGGGGTGAGTGAGGAGGCCATGGTGGCGTAGAGTCGGACGGGGATATTGAACCGATGTGCTGTGTTTTGACTTTCTTGCGGGGGAGGCTAGCCAGTTCCTACAGGATCGGGGTGTACGCCCCCCCCCTGTAGGAGCCGGCTTGCTGGCGAAACAATGGTGGCCGTTATACCGCCTTACCAGATCGGCAACGTGTAACTGACGATCAACCGGTTTTCATCCAGATCACTGCCAAAATTTGTCGAGCGCACTGTCGCATTGCGCCATTTCACTCCGACGTTTTTCAGCGGTCCGCTCTGCACGACATACCCGATATCGGTATCGCGCTCCCATTCCTTGCCTTCAGGGCGGTTGTTACCCAGGTCTATATCGGTACCGTTGATGTAGCGGGTCATGAACGTCAGGCCGGGAATGCCGAGGGCGGCAAAGTTGTAGTCGTAACGGGCCTGCCAGGATTTTTCGTCCTTGCTGGCAAAGTCGCCGATCTGGACGAAGTTCACCAGGAACGCATCGGTGCCATTGATGTAGGCATACCCGGTGTCGCCGCTCATGCCTTGATAGCCCAGGCCGAACGCATGCCCACCGAAGTTGTAGGTGAACATGGCGCCAATTGCCTTGTTGTCGACATTACTGCCGCCATCATCGATGGAGCGTGCGAACCGCAGATCAGTCTTCAACGATTGACCGACGGTGACCGGCAACACGTAGGTCAGGTTGACCAGGTGCTGGCTGTAGAAATTGTCGAGGTGGCCGTAGCTATAACCAGTGGCGAGGTTACTGGTCCATTTGTAGTTCAGGCTGGCGAAATCGAAGCTGTCGCTGTCCAAATGGCGGCTGGTGATGCCCTTGGCGCCGGTTCGGGTGATGCCCATGTCCTCATAGTCCGAGGAGTCGCGCTGGTTGACCTGCGTCAGCCGTCCGGTATCCACGGTCAGGCCTTCGACTTCCAGCGAAGTCAGCTGGCCGCCCTTGAAGGTTTGCGGCAACAGCCGTGAATCGTTGGCCAATACCGTCGGCAGCTTGGGCAGCAATGTGCCCAGTTTCAATGTGCTTTTGGACGCACGCAGTTTGGCGGTCAGGCCCAGTTCACCGTATTCGTCCTGCGCGCCTTTGCGCGTGTCGCGATGGCGCTGGAGCACGCCGGAGCCGGCGCGATCCGGGCTGGAGTCGAGTTTGACGCCTACCAGGCCGATCGCATCGAAACCGACCCCGATCAGCCCCTCGGTAAAGCCGGATTCGTAGCGCAACAGGAAGCCCTGCGCCCATTCCTCCTGTTTCGATTGCGCCGCGTTGGTCTGACGATAGTCACGGTTGAAGTAGAAGTTGCGTAGCTCAAGGCTGGCCTTGCTGTCCTTGATAAAGTCAGCAGCGGCGGGGGCCGAGAGGCTGATGACGCCGCCGGCCAGCAACAGTCGTGTAGCGAGAGTGCGGGTGTTGCGATCCATGTGAAGCCCCTTTGTTTTTATTATGAAATGACGGCTTGCGCGACCCTCGCCAACCGGGCGAGGGCTTACCAAGAAAAAACGCGAGCGCCGAAAAGAGAGGAGCGTGGCGCCGCGTGCGGTTCAATCGTTAGAACTGCTCGGCGCTCAGACCGAACAACGAGGCACTGCCGGCGCGAATCGATTGTTCGAGGCTCAAAATGCGCGGCAGCAGGCGATGGAAGTAGAAGTCGGCGGTGGCGATCTTCGCACCGTAAAAGCCTTCGTCGTCGCTTAGCTTTTGCCGGGCAACCTGCGCCATGCGCGCCCACAGCCAGGCGTAGGCCACATACCCGAACAGGTGCAAATACTCCACGGAAGCGGCGCCGACTTCGTTGCGGTTGGTCGCTGCCCGGTCCTGCAACCAGTCGCTCAGGTCTTCCAGGCGCTGCACGGCATCGAACAGTTGCGCGCTGTAGGGCGCGTCAGGCTGGTGGGCGAAATGCCGAATCTGGCCGGTGAACTGACGCAACGCGAAACCGTTATCGGCCAGCACTTTGCGCCCGAGCAGGTCCAGCGCCTGAATACCGTTGGTGCCTTCGTAGATCTGCGCGATGCGCACGTCGCGGACCAATTGTTCCTGGCCCCATTCGCGGATGTAGCCATGGCCGCCGAACACTTGCTGGCCGTTGATGCAGCTCTCCAGACCGGTGTCGGTGAAGAAGGCCTTGGCAATCGGCGTCAGCAGCGCGACCAGGCTCTGGGCGCTCTCGCGTTCTTGCGCATCGTCGGAGAACTTCGCCAGATCGAGCTGCTGTCCGACATAACTGGCGAACGCGCGGCCACCTTCAGTCATGGCTTTCATGCTGAGCAGCATGCGGCGTACATCGGGGTGGACGATGATCGGATCGGCGACTTTGTCCGCGGCCACGGTGCCGGTCGGGGCGCGGCTCTGAATGCGTTCACGGGCGTAGGCCACCGCACTCTGATAGGACGCTTCGGCGCAGCCAATGCCCTGAATACCGATGGACAGGCGTTCGTAGTTCATCATGGTGAACATCGCTGCGAGGCCTTTGTTGGCTTCGCCCACCAGCCAGCCGCTGGCACCGTCGAAATTCATCACACAGGTGGCCGAGGCCTTGATGCCCATCTTGTGTTCGATCGAACCGCAACTTACGGCGTTGGCCGCGCCAAGGGAACCGTCGGCATTGACCAGCACTTTGGGCACCACAAACAGCGAGATGCCTTTTGGTCCGGCCGGCGCGTCGGGCAGTTTTGCCAACACCAGATGGACGATGTTTTCGGTCAGGTCCTGATCGCCGCCGGTGATGAATATCTTGCTGCCGCTGATGCTGAAACTGCCATCCGCCCGAGGTTCGGCGCGGGTGCGGATGATCCCCAGGTCGGTGCCGGCATGGGCTTCGGTCAGGCACATGGAGCCGGCCCAGCGACCTTCATACATCGGCGGCAGGTACAGGTCTTTCAAGGTGTCGCTGGCGTGGGCATCCAGCGCCAGGCACGCACCGGAACTCAATGCCGAATACAGCGCGAAACTGGAATTAGCGCCGTAGAGCATTTCTTCAAACTGCACGGTGAGCATTTTCGGCATGCCCATGCCGCCGTACTCGGGATTACCGGACAGGCCGACCCAGCCACCCTCGATGTACGTGGCATAAGCCTGTTTGAAGCCGATGGGCGTGGTCACCTGACCTTCATGCCACTGTGCGCCTTCTTCGTCGCCGCTGCGGTTCAAGGGTGCGATCAGGTGCGCGGTGACTTTTCCCGCTTCCTCAAGGATTGCGTCGGCGATGCCGGCATCGATGTTGTCAGCCAGGGCAGGCAGGCGTGCCCACAGGGCCGGGGCGTCGAACACCTCATGCAGGACGAAGCGCAGATCGCGCAGGGGGGCTTTGAATTCGGGCATAACGTGAACCTCGACAGGACGGTTGTGCACGGCGCCGCAACCGGGCGCCGTGCCTTTCAATCAATGACTGGAAGCGCTGGCAGCACCGAGACCGGTCTGGGCGCGCACGAACTGGTCGGCGTAGGCGTCACGTTCCTTGTCGGCCCGCACACTGCGGTCGAGTCGGGACACGACGACAATCACCAGGAACGCCAGCGGCATGGAAAACAGTGCCGGGTGGTCGTACGGGAAGATGGCGTGAGCATGACCGAGCACGGTCACCCACACGGCCGGGGACAGGATCACTAGCACCAGCGCGCAGATCAGGCCGGCAAAACCGCCGATGATCGCGCCTTTGGTGGTCAGGCCTTTCCAGTACATGGCCATGATCAGTACCGGGAAGTTGGTCGAGGCGGCGATGCCGAAGGTCAGGCCGACCAGGAACGCGACGTTCATCTTCTCGAACAGAATGCCCAGCAGAATCGCGATGATGCCCAGGCCTACGGTGGCCATGCGGGTGACGCGCATTTCCTGTTTCTGGGTGGCGTTGCCTTTCTTGAAGACGGTGGCGTAGAGGTCGTGGGAAATCGCCGACGCACCGGCCAGGGCCAGCCCGGAGACCACAGCAAGGATGGTGGCGAACGCCACGGCCGAGAGGAACCCGAGGAACAGGTTGCCGCCTACCGCTTTGGCCAAGTGCATCGCGACCATGTTGCCGCCGCCAATCAAGGCGCCGCCCACTTCACCGTTGACGTAGTACTGCGGATCGGTGCCGATGATCACCATCGCGGCGAAGCCCAGGGTGCAGACCACGAGGAAGAAGAAACCGATGAAACCGGTGGCGTAGAACACCGATTTACGCGCTTCCCTGGCGTTGGGTACGGTGAAGAAGCGCATCAGAATGTGCGGCAGACCGGCAATGCCGAATACCAGGCCGAGAGACATTGACGCGGTGTTGATCGGGTCGGCGAGCATGGAGCCGGGGCCCATGATATTCCAGCCGCTGGCATGCGCTTCGACCGCTTTGGTGGCCAGGGTTTCGTAGCTGAAACCGAACTGCGACATGGCCATGCCCGCGAGAGTCGTGCCGCCGGCCAGCAGCAACACAGCCTTGATGATTTGCACCCAGGTCGTTGCGATCATGCCGCCGAAGATCACATACACCAGCATCAACGCGCCGACGATCACCACCGCTACCGGGTAGTCGAGGCCGAACAGCAATTTGATTAACTGGCCGGCACCGACCATCTGCACGATCAGGTAGCAACACACCACCGTCAACGAACCGAATGCAGCGAAGATCCGCACTTTGTTCTGGTCCAGTCGGTAGGAGACGATGTCGGCAAAGGTGTAGCGCCCCAGATTGCGCAGCCGCTCGGCCATCAGGAAGGTGATGATCGGCCAACCGACAAAGAAGCCGATGGTGTAGATGAAACCGTCGTAACCCTTGGCGAACACCAGGCTGGACAGCCCCAGCAGCGTAGCGGCGGACATGTAGTCGCCGGCAATCGCCAAGCCGTTCTGAAACCCGGTAATGCCACCGCCGGCAGTGTAGAAGTCCGAGGTGGATTTGGTCTGGCGCGCGGCCCACCAGGTGATGGCCAGCGTGCCGAGGACGAACACGAAGAACATGCCGATCGCATGCAGGTTCAGCGGTTGTTTTTCGATGGCACCCAACGCGGGTGCAGCGAATACAACGGAGGTCGGCAACAGGCAGGCTGCGGCGAGGATGAGTTTACGCATCACTTGCTCTCCTCAAGAATGGCCGAACCCAGCGCATCGAAGCGCGTGTTGGCGCTGTAGACGTACCAACCGGTCAGCAACCAGGAAAAAACAATGATCGCCGCGCCAACCGGCATGCCGAGGGTCAACATCCGGTGCTCGCCGAGCGGCGCGTGCAGCCATTGCGGGGCAAACGCCACCACGAACATGAACAGGTAATAAGTGCCCAGCACCGCAGCACTCAACGACCAGGCCAGGCGCGAGCGACTGCTGACCAGTTGCAGGAATTTCGGGTTGGTCCGAATACGTTCACAGCGTTGGGTATCGGTTGCATGGATGTCGATCATGATGCGCTCCACATTGTTGTTGTTATCGGTGTGTGGGGGCAGGGCAGGCCGAATTCGGCCTGCACGAGCCCGAGGCGGCAGGTAAGAGACCTGCCGCCTGATAGGTGAAACGTCGGTGAGGGTTAGAGGGCCTTGGCCCTGTCGCGCAGCACGTACTTCTGGATCTTGCCGGTGGATGTCTTCGGCAGCAGGGTGAAAATCACCGTGCGCGGGACTTTGAAACCGGCCAGATGCTCGCGGCAGAAACTGATGATGTCGGCCTCGCGAACGTCCTGGTGATCAGCCTTCAAGGTGATGAAGGCGCAGGGCGTTTCGCCCCATTTTTCATCGGGGCGGGCGACCACGGCGGCTTCCATCACCCCCGGATGGCGATAGAGCACGCCTTCGAGTTCGATGGTAGAAATGTTCTCGCCACCGGAAATGATGATGTCTTTGAGGCGGTCTTTGATCTCGACATAACCGTCGGGGTGACACACCGCCAGGTCGCCAGTGTGAAACCAGCCACCCTCGAATGCTTCGGCGGTGGCCGTCGGGTTTTTCAGGTAGCCCTTCATCACGGTGTTGCCGCGCATGAACACTTCACCGATGGTCTGGCCATCGCGCGGGGTCGGTTCCAGCGTCTTCGAATCGCCGACCATCACACCTTCGAGCGTCGGGTAGCGCACGCCCTGACGGGATTTGATCTGCGCCCGTTCTTCCAGTGGCAGTTCGTCCCATTCGGCATGCCAGGCGCAGAGGGTCACCGGACCATAGGTTTCCGTCAGGCCGTAGACGTGGGTGACCTTGATGCCCATTTCCTCCACGGCGCCGATGACTTTGGCCGGCGGCGCAGCACCGGCGACCATGGCGTTGACCGGGTGATCGATGGCCGCCTTCGCCGATTCCGGCATGTTGACCAGCGCGTTGAGCACGATCGGCGCGCCGCACAGGTGCGTGACCTGATGTTCGCGAATCAGCGTGAGGATTTTCTGCGGATCGACCCGGCGCAGGAACACGTGAACACCGGCGAGCGCGGTGATGGTCCACGGGTAGCACCAGCCGTTGCAATGGAACATCGGCAGGGTCCAGAGGTACACCGGATGGTTGCCCATGGCCCAGGTCATCTGGTTGCCCAAGGCATTCAAATAAGCGCCGCGGTGGTGATAGACCACGCCTTTCGGATTGCCGGTGGTGCCGGAGGTGTAGTTCAGCGAGATGGCTTGCCACTCGTTGGCTGGCCATTGCCAGGCGAACGCCGGGTCGCCTTCCGCCAGCAACGCTTCATAGTCCAGATCGCTGACGGCCTGGCCTTCACCGTATTCCGGGTCGTTGACGTCGATGACCAGAGGCGGGTGATCAAGCATGCCGATAGCGGCGTGAATCACGTTATGGAACTCGCGGTCGGTGATCAGCACCTTGGCCTCGCCATGCTGGAGCATGAACGCAATGGCTTCAGCATCCAGGCGCACGTTGAGCGGGTTGAGCACGGCGCCGATCATCGGCACGCCAAAATGCACTTCCAGCATTTCCGGGATATTGGGCAGCATCACCGCCACGGTGTCGTCTTTGCCGATGCCGCGACCAGCCAGCGCCGAGGCCAGGCGTCGGCAACGGGTGTAGGTCTGCGCCCAGGTACGGCGAATCGAGCCGTGGATGACGGCGGGGTAGTCGGGGTAAACATTGGCCGTGCGCTCAAGGAAGCTGAGCGGAGACAAGGCGATGTGATTGACAGCCGAAGGGCCTAGCCCTTGTTCATAGATCGACATGTGCGGTACTCGGTGGCTGATTGTTAGCTCTATCGGTGGCCTTTCAGCGTCGCCGCTGAGGTCACCTTTATATGTCCGGTGTGCTTTATATAACAATCCTCCATCGATATGGAAGTACAACCTATGGCGTATGGTATATGTACTATATTTGATTCGTGCTGAACTAAATGACTACCGTTAAATCGCCAAGGCCGGTATATCCTTGGCTTCCCCAACGAAGCGGACCCGTGATGACCCTGACTCCCGTTCGATTGCACAGCTGGTTGCGCCTGCAGCGTGAGGCCGTGCCTCTGGCCGCCCGGGCCGATGCGTTGTGCCGGGCCTTGCAGGATTGCCCTGAGGTGCGTCGCGCGGTTTACCTGAGCTGGCAACCCCAGGCGCGGATCTACAGCCATGAAGGTGCCGCCCAGCATTTTCCCCCGGGCCAGGGCGACCCTTCGCTGGCCAGCGATCAGTTGCTGTTCGAGCGTTTGCTGGAAGCCGGGCGCCTCGACCTGGCGCAAGTGCGGCAACTGGATTGCTGGTTGGCCGGTCGACTGCGCCGCGCCGCCATCAGCCATGGCCAAGTGTTCGATCTGGCGTTGACGCCTGGGCAGGCCGGGTTGTTGCTGGTGGAAGTCTGCGAAGGCGTGAGTTTCGATTGGCTGGGGTGGGTGCAGGATTTGCTCACGACTTTGCTCAGCAGCGTCAACGGCATGCTGCGTGGCTCGCCACTGTTGGGCCACGATCCGCAACCGAGCCTGTTGCTCGACGCGCAGGGACGGCCGCAGGAATTCAACGCGGCGTTGCTGGCGTTGCTGGCGGAAAAGCCGCTGAGCGACGTATTCGGTTTTCTGCCGGTCAACCATCGGGTACTGGTGCGCGCTTGCCTGGACCAGCA
This sequence comes from Pseudomonas sp. BF-R-01, assembly GCF_019946615.1. Taxonomy (NCBI): domain Bacteria; kingdom Pseudomonadati; phylum Pseudomonadota; class Gammaproteobacteria; order Pseudomonadales; family Pseudomonadaceae; genus Pseudomonas; species Pseudomonas sp. BF-R-01. The sequence continues at coordinate 118,889 of NZ_JAGYFX010000002.1, read as the reverse complement.
GCGTGCCATTGAAGGGGTCGAAGCCCAGCTCGAAACGCAGATTCTGATCTGGACATTCATTCCCGATCCCCAGGACAACCGTGTGCTCGCCCGTTGCCGCGACGCCACCGCGCAAGTGCTGGCCGAGCGCGAAGCGGCTCAGGCGCGGCGGTTGTACCGGCTGATCATCGAGAACACCACCGACTTGATTTCCCGTCACACACCCGACGGCTGTTTTCTCGATGCCTCCCCCGCGTCATGGACGTTGCTCGGCTATTGGCCGGAAGAACTGCGCGGGCAAATGGCCCAGGGCCTGTTCCATGGCCAGGACCTGGCAAGCCTGGTGCAGCGTGCCCGCGATGCGCTGGAGCAGGACGGTTATCACACCATGACCTATCGCATTCGCCATCGGAACGGGCATTACCTGTGGTTCGAAACCGCCAGTCGGGCGATTCGTGAAACCTATACCGGCACGGTGGTCGAGGTGGTCAGCGTCTCCCGGGACATTACTGCCAGAGTGCAGGCCGAAGAGAACAAGCGGCGCCTGGCCGAAGTCGTCGAGGTCAACACCGATCCGGTGCTGTTTATCGACCCCGAGGGGCAGGTCACTTACCTCAACCCGGCGGCACGCCGCATCCTCGGCATAGGCGAGCAACAGCCGATGCCGGTCCTGGCACAACTGTTCGCCAGCGCAGACCTGACGCGTCTGCAACGTGACGGCTGGAGCGGCGCCGAGCGCGACGGCGTCTGGAGCACCGATGCGCGCTTGCATCCACCGGGCGGTGGCGCGTCGGTGCCGGTGTCGCTGGTGCTGTTGGCGCATCGTTCGGCCGGTGGCGAGCGCTACTATTCACTGGTGGCGCGGGACATGACCGAACGTGAACTGCGCGAAGTGCAGCAGCGCCGCCATCAGGATGAACTGGCGCACACCGCGCGCCTGGTCACCCTCGGTGAACTGGCCTCGGGCATCGCCCACGAAATCAATCAGCCGCTGGCCGCGGTGGTCAATTACGCCAACGCCAGCCAGCGTTATTTGCAGACCGTGGATTCCAATCCCCAGGCGGCCGCCCGGGTTGCGCAAGGGCTGGAACGCATCACCCATCACGCCACGCACGCCTCGGAAGTGATCCGCCGTTTGCGCGCGTTTCTGCGCAAAGGCCAGCGCCGCATGCAGGCGCTGAACGTCACCGATGTCGCCCGCGAAGCCGTGCGTTTGTGTGCCTGGGAAGCGAGTAATTGCCAAGTGACAATCGAGGATCGTCTGCCGGATAATCTGCCGCCCGTTTATGCCGATCGAGTGTTGCTGGAACAAGTCCTGCTCAATCTGTTGCGCAATGCCATCGATGCCAACCGCGAACAACATCCCGGCCAGCCCTCGCTGATTATGATGACCGCCGGGCAGGGCAGTGCCGCCACCGTGGACATCACGGTGCAGGACCAGGGGCCCGGCGTGAGCGAGCCCGAACTGGAGCAGATTTTTACCCCGTTCTATACCAGCAAGGCCGATGGCCTGGGGCTCGGTTTGTCCATGAGCCGCAGCATCATCGAAGGTTTCGGCGGCGAATTGCAGGCCCGCCGCCAACCGGTCGGGCTGCTGATGTGCTGTCGCTTGCCGCTTGCCGGTCCAACAAAACAACAACAGGAATAATGCAATGGCGGGTGTGACGGAGCACGTGGTGTATGTGGTCGATGACGATCAAGGCATGCTCGATTCAACGGTCTGGTTACTGGAATCAGTCGGCCTCAAGGCGTTGCCGTTTACCAGCGGTGTTGAGTTCCTCAATGCCTGCGATGCCAGCCTGGCAGCCTGTGTGCTGCTGGATGTACGCATGCCCGGCATGGGCGGCTTGAACGTGCAGGAAGAAATGCGATTGCGCGAACTGAACCTGCCAATCATCTTCGTCAGCGGTCACGCCGATGTGCCGATCGTGGTGCGTGCGTTCAAGGCCGGCGCTCACGACTTCATTGAAAAGCCCTACAACGAACAACTGCTGCTGGACAGCGTGCAACAGGCCCTGAGCACTTGCGCGACCCACCGTTCGGGTAATCAAGGGCATGAAGCGTTGCAGGCGCGTTTGCTCACGCTGACCCCACGGGAACGCGACGTCTTGTTGCCGCTGGTGCAGGGTTACACCACCCGCGAAATCGCCGAGCAACTGGGGGTGAGCGCAAAAACCGTCGACCTCTACCGCTCACGCGTGATGAAACGCATGCAGGCCAATACCCTGCCGGACCTGGTCGGCATGGCCATTGCCGCCGGAATGGTTGATCCATTGAAGTTGCGTTGAATCCACGCGTTTTCCGCCGAACGACTATGCTGGGCTAACCGATCCCGTACCGTTGCAGTGATCAGGAGGCCTCCATGGAGCCCACTTCGTTCTCCGAAAAAACGCTGACGCGCACGCTGCTCGATGTCCTTATCCGGGCTGGGTTGATCGCGGTTCTGGTGCTGTTCTGCTTTGAAATCTTCAGCCCGTTCCGTGACCTGATGCTGTGGTCGCTGATCCTGGCGATTACCCTTTACCCGTTGCAGGCGCGTCTGAAAGGGCCCTTGGGGCAGAATGACGGGCGCATTGCGACGCTGATTATCCTGATCGCCATCGTCATCCTGGTGTTGCCGATTTACTTTCTGGGCACCTCGATAGCCGACTCGGTCGACCGTGTGATGGAAGTGGTCAAGGGCGGCGACTTTCACCTGCCACCCCCCGCCGAATCCATTGCCAGTTGGCCATTGGTGGGGCAGCCGCTGTTTGACTTGTGGCTTGAAGCCTCAACCAATCTTCCCGACCTGACCGCCAAATACCTCCCGCAGATCAAGCACTTCAGCCTGTCCCTTTTGAGCAAATTGGCCGGCGTCGGCATGGGCTTCCTGACCTTCATTTTCGCCTTGATCATCGCCGGTATTTTCATGGCCTATGGCGAGAGCTGCAGTCGCAGCGCGGTGCAGATTGCCTCGCGGGTCAGCGACCCGGCCAAAGGACCGAAAATTGCCGCGCTGTGCACCGCAACGATCCGTGCGGTCGCGCTGGGCGTGGTCGGGATCGCGTTCATCCAGATGCTGCTGGTGGGGCTCGGGTTTGTCTTCAAGGGCATTCCCGGCGCCGGTTTGCTGGCCCTTGGGGTGCTGTTGCTCGGCATCATGCAATTGCCGGCGACGCTGATCACGGTTCCGGTGATTGCCTTTGTGTTCGCCACCGAAGGCGCCAACACTGTGACGATCGTGTTTGCCATCTTCGTCTTCGTTGCCGGCCTGGTGGACAACGTGCTCAAACCGCTGCTGCTGGGGCGCGGTGTTGATGTGCCGATGCCGGTGGTGCTGATCGGCGCGCTTGGCGGGATGGTCACGAGCGGCATCATCGGGTTGTTCATCGGTCCGGTGGTGCTGGCGGTCGGGTATCAATTATTCTGGCAATGGGTTCGGGATCAGCCTTCGGAGGGAGGAGGGCCGCCACTATGAATGCACCGGGTGATGAACTGCTCAATAGCGTACTGATCGCCCATGGTGGTCTGGAGCGCTGGAGCAGTTTCAACCAGGTACGCGCCACTATCGTGACCGGGGGCTCGCTCTGGGCCATGAAAGGGCTGACCCAGGACAGCGCGCCACGGCAGATGACCGTCTGGCTGCATGAGCAGCGGGCCTCGGTGACGCCCTTTGGTGGGGCCGACCAATTCACCGCCTACACCCCGAATCGAATCGCCATCGAAAATACCGCCGGCAAGGTAATCGCCGAGCGATCGAAACCCAGAGAATCCTTTCGCGACCATGGGGAAAACAGTCCCTGGGATCCCCTGCACCGAGCGTACTTCAACGGTTACGCGCTTTGGTCGTACCTGACCATGCCTTTCCAGTTCACCTGGCCGGGTGTCGTGACCGAGGAAGTCGAGCCCTGGCACGAGGGCTCGGAGCGCTGGCGTCGTTTGCGGGTGACCTTCCCCGAGACAATCGCCACGCACTGCGCGGTGCAGGATTTCTACTTCGGTGCAGACTTTCTGTTACGTCGTCACGACTACAACGTGGATGTCAGCGGTGGCCTGGCTGCCGCGCAGTACGTTCATGGCTATGTTGAAACCGACGGCTTGCGCATGCCCGGCAAGCGGCGCGCCTATCGACGCAAGGCCGACGGCCAGGCGGATGAGCACGCCTTGCTGGTGGCGATCGATCTCAGCGACATCGGCTATTCGTAATGCACTGCGGAGGAATGAATCATGACCCTGCATGCCTGGGAAAAACTCTATCTCGATGACCTGAGTCTGGGTCAGGAGTTTGAAAGCGACCCTGTTCGCGTCCATCAGGAAGCGATGTTGGCGTTTGCTCGCGAATACGACCCGCAACCTTTCCATTTGAGTGCCGAAGAGGCCGAGTTGAGTCTGTTCGGCGGTCTGGCGGCCAGCGGTTGGAACACTGCGGCCCTGACCATGAAGATGCTGGTGGCCAGCGTCCCCCTGGCGGACGGCATCATTGGCCTGGGCATCGAGCTGAGCTGGCCGACACCGACTTATCCGGATGACGTGTTACGCCTGTTCAGCAAGGTGCAGGCCATTGAACCGTCGGCCTCCAAACCGGATCGGGGCGTGGTGACGCTGTTCATGGAAACGCTGAATCAGAATGACAAGGTGGTGCAGCGTGCAACCGGGAAGCTGCTGGTGTTCAGAAAACCCCCAGAGGATTGAAGCGCTGCCGGCGTTCGCCATTTCTCGACGTCGCTGACGACAGATCCCCAAACAAGCTGCCCGGGGGCCGCGGTCCGGCAAAGGAACCGCGGCGACCGATCAATCAGGCGGCAGGCAGCAGGCCTTTCTGTTTGGCGACATGAGTCGCCATTGCGTCCATCAAATCCGGGGACAGGCAGTCATAGGGCTCCAGGCCGATAGAGCGCAGGCGCTCACGGATGGCTTTCATTTGCGCTGGTGGTGTGCCGGTTTCGATGATGGAGGACACGAACGCCGCGAAGCCTGGCGCAGCCCATCCTCGTTGGGGAGAGAGCTCGGTGTGGACGAAGTCCAGGCCATAAAACGGATGGTCCTTGTTCTCGATGCGCCCAAAGAGATGGGCGTGGCACTGCTTGCAGGCATGGCGCTGGATGGTGGCTTTTTCGTCGACAATGGCCAGTTTTTCGCCGTGGGCAGTGACGCTGACCTTGTCCCGAGGCACCACGGCAATGACGGCGAATATCGCGTTTTGCGGTTTCCAGCATTTGCTGCAGCCGCACGCGTGGTTATGCAGGGTTTGCGCGTCGATCCGGACCTCGACTTTGTCGTTCGCACACAGGCATTGCAGGGTGCCTCCGGTGAAATTCGCGTCGGCGGGTTGGATACCATTGTCCAGGGCAGGATGAAGTTTCAAGGTACTCACGTTGGCGTCTCCCTTTGAGTGGGCCAGACAAACAGCGGCAGGGTGTGAGTGACGAAAGCTCGCCATTTAAATCCTAGACTATCTTCGGTAACCGGGTGCGCCCCCGTCATAACCTTCAAACTCCGTTGGCTGGTTTGACGGGGGGCATGCACTTTAGAAGCTGAACCGCTGCAGAATAACCCCCAGTCCGTCGGACATTGCCTTGAGTTCCTGGGTTGTGCGCACGATCCCGCCTTGGGCGGTGGCGTTCTCTTCCACACTTTGCGCTACTTTCTCGACGTTGCAGGCGACCTGTTCACTGGCGGCGCGTTGCTCCTGGAGCGACACCGAAATGAAACTGACGGCCGCAAGGGATTCGTCCAGTACACCCTTGATCCTGCCCATGGAATGGCCCGCGCTTTCGACCAGTTTCTGACCATGAGTCACGCGCTCACAGCCGGCGGCCATGCTGTCTTTGGCTTTGATCATGCCGCTTTGTATGGCATTGACCAAGGCAACGATTTCCGTGGTGGATTGGGCTGTGCGGGCGGCCAGGCTGCGCACTTCATCGGCGACCACGGCGAAGCCGCGACCTTGCTCGCCCGCGCGTGCCGCTTCAATGGCGGCATTGAGGGCCAGGAGATTGGTCTGTTCGGCGATGCCCCGAATCACACCGACAATCAGGCTGATGTCGTTGGACTGAATCGCCAGTTGATCGATGTCCGATGAGCTTTGTGTCACCAGATCGGCAATCTGGCCCATTTCCTGGATGGAGGCCTGCATGACCTCCATGCCTTCGCTGGTGATTTCGCCTGCTTTCTGTGCGGTGCTCTGGGCCTGTCGAGCATTGTCGGCGATGTGAGTGATGCTGACGGAAAGCTCTTCTACCGTGGCCGCCATGGAGGAGGCTGTCTCGCTTTGCAGTGCGGCGCTGCTCAATCCTTGTTCGGAGGACGCAGACAATTGCAGCGTGGCACCTTCTATCTGCCCGGAGGCCTGGCTGATCTTGCCGATCATCTCGCTCAGGCTGTGGCGCATCGCCTGGACGGAGTGCAGCACCCCCGTCGACTGTTGCTGATCAAACTGTGTAGCGGCGAGTTTCCCTTGGGCGATGTTCGAACTGATGGCCGCCAGTTCTGCCGGTTCGGCACCGAGCTGGCGGCTCAACAGGCGGGAGAACAAGACCGTGTAGGCCACGCCCGCGATCAGGGCCAATGCCAGAATCAACAGGCTGAGCTGGAGACTGGAAGTATAGGCGCTCTGGTTTTGCTCGAACTGGTTCTTGGCCTCCACCAGTTGAACTTCGATCAACTCGGAAAACTTGGCTGACAAGGGATCGATCAGTGGATACAGCTGATCTGTCGCGAAACGCGCGAGACCGGCGGCGTCATTCTGGCGCAGCAGGCCCTGCAAGTTTTGCAATGGACCGTGGGTCGCTTCCATCAGCGGGTCGATTTGCGCGATCAAACGGGTTTCTGCGGGGATCAGTTCCGTTGATTTGTACGCGCGCCACGTCTGATCGATTTCCCTCTGCGCTTGCTCTATCCGGGTCAATGATTCGGCGTTGGTGAAGTTGCCATTGCGTGCCTTGTGGGTGGCATCGACGATGTCCACGGCGTACAGGTCGGCGATTTTTTTCAAGTCCCGCAGCGGCACGACCCGATCGAGGTACACAGTCTCCAGACTGCGTACCGCGGATTGCATTCCCAAGAGTCCAAGCCCGCCGACACACAACAAACCCAGAAGCAAAGTGCTGGTAAGCACAAGCAGATGAGTCCTGATTTTCCAGCTTCCCATAGTCCGTAATTCCTGAGTCAGCTAATAGATGGCGATCAAGAGGTCAGCGTTAGGTGCAATAAAGGCACATTGGCATCATTGGCTGAGACCCAGGAGAAAAAACATCGTGTGATCGGCGAGAATTTATGAATTTGCGACACGGGGAGACACGCTATTGGAGTCGGTGCGGTCGACGATGAGTGTGCAGGTTGCCTGGTCCATCGTTGAATTTTTCACTCACTACTGAGCAAGATCGCAGACTTGACCCAGAATGAATCTACCGCACGCTGTTTGTTATCCCTGAGGGCTAAAGTCCCATGAGCGATTCGGATGCTCCGCCACCCGCTCCCGAACCGGGCCGGATTACGCACAGGCATACTGGCGATCAAACCGGCTTGAGCCGTTGGCTGCCGGGGCTGCGGACGTTGAGCCGCTACAAGATGGCATGGTTGCGGCGCGACATTGTGGCCGGACTCGTGCTCACCACCATGCTGGTGCCCGTCGGCATCGCCTACGCGGTGGCGTCGGGGGTGCCCGGCATTTATGGCCTTTACGCGACCATCGTTCCATTGCTCGCTTATGCGTTGTTCGGCCCCAGCCGAATCCTGGTGCTGGGGCCGGATTCCTCATTGGCAGCCATCATTCTCGCCGTAGTCTTGCCGCTGTCCGGCGGTGACCCGCATCGCGCGATCGCCCTTGCCGGCATGATGGCGATCGTCTCGGGGGTGGTGTGCATTCTGGCGGGTGTCGCACGGCTGGGCTTTGTCACCGAACTGCTATCCAAACCGATCCGCTATGGCTACATGAACGGCATCGCGCTGACGGTATTGATCAGTCAGCTACCCAAGTTTTTCGGCTTTTCGATTGAATCCGACGGACCGCTGCGCAACCTGTGGGCCATTACCACCTCGGTGATGGATGGGAAAACCAACTGGACCACCTTCATGATCGGTGCAGCCACCGTGGCGGTCATCTTGTTGCTCAAGGACAAAAAGCGCGTGCCGGGGATTCTGATCGCCGTGGCAGGCGCCACCATCGCCGTTGGCGTGCTTGACCTTACAACCCACAATGTCGCGGTCCTCGGTTTGCTGCCCCAAGGCTTGCCGGCGTTTGCCATCCCTTGGATCAGCCGTGCCGATATCGTTCCTGTAGTGATCGGAGGTTGCGCCGTTGCGCTTGTCTCGTTCGCCGACACCAGTGTGCTCTCGCGCGTTTATGCGGCGCGGACCAAGACCTATGTCGACCCAAACCAGGAGATGGTAGGGCTCGGCGTGGCCAACCTTGCCGGCGGTTTGTTCCAGGGGTTTCCAATCAGCAGCAGCTCGTCACGCACACCTGTGGCCGAGGCGGCGGGGGCCCAAACCCAACTTGCCGGCGTGGTTGGAGCGCTGTCTGTTGCCTTATTGCTGGTGTATGCCCCGGATTTGCTGAAAAACCTGCCCACCAGCGCACTGGCGGCGGTGGTCATCGCTTCGGCTATCGGCCTGATCGAGGTCGCCGATCTGCGACGGATCTATCGTATCCAGCGCTGGGAATTCTGGTTATCGATCGTTTGTACGCTCGGTGTGGCCGTATTCGGCGCCATCGAGGGCATTGGCCTGGCCATCGTTGTCGCGGTGATCGAGTTTCTATGGGATGGCTGGCGGCCGTATTCTGCGGTGTTGGGTCGCGCCAAAGGCGTCCAGGGCTATCACGACATCACGCGTTATCCGGATGCGCGCCTTATTCCCGGCCTGGTGCTGTTTCGCTGGGATGCGCCGTTGTTTTTTGCCAACGCAGAACTGTTCCATGACCGAGTGCTGGACGCCGTGGCGACATCACCCACGCCGGTTCGTTGGCTGGTGGTAGCAGCCGAACCGGTCACCAGCGTGGATGTGACTTCCGCCGACATGCTGGCTGAACTGGACCAAACCTTGAACGAAGCTGGCATCACGTTGTGCGTGGCCGAGATGAAGGACCCTGTCAAAGACAAGTTGAAGCGCTTCGGACTATTCGAGCGGTTTGGCGAAGCTGCGTTTTTTCCGACTTTAGGCGTCGCCGTCAGCAGCTATCTCAAGGTCCATCCCGAGGAATGGAGGGAAGGGCAGGATGAGGATCGCGATTAGACAATAGTGCCGGCACGCTATCGGGGGCGGCGCGGTAGCCGACCCCGATCCCGGTTACTTGCGCACGTTTTGGTACAACATCAACCTGGACGTTTCATGCATGCCGCGGGTCAGTTGCACCAGGCGCTTGAACTCTTCAGGGTTTTGCCCGGCTACGTTGTCCAGCGGCGTCGCTGAGGCCAGATCGTGCAGCGTCGGCGAGCTGCCGTCGTGCTCCATCTGCACCATGTAGTGTTGAGTGACGCCCGCAATCAACGGGAACGTACCTTCACGCAACACCAACGGCACTACGCGTTCACCCTCGGGCGCAGGCTGCTGGATGTCACGCCCCAGGCCGCTGTTGCGAAACTCAAGGCCGGCCATGCCCGCCACGGTTGGCAGCAAGTCCACCAGGCCGACAGCTTCCTTGACGGTCCGCGTGCCGAGCAGACCCGGTGCATGGATGATCATGGGCACCGCGTTACTTTCCAGGCCCAGTTGCTCATACGCCGGTGCCAGGAAAGGGATCTGGGCGATACGGGTGTTGTGGTCGCCAAACAGCACGAAAATGGTGTTGTCGTAGTAACCGCCTGCTTTGGCAATTTCCATCAAGCGTCCGATGTTGAAGTCCAGCAGGCGCACGGCGTTGTACTGCTCGACACTGCGCGATCCCGCAGCCTGAACTTCAGCGAGGGTAGGGTGCTTGACCTCGAATCCGTCATTGCTCTTGGGAATCGTGAAGGGACGATGGTTACCGGCCGTCTGCACATAGGCAAAGAACGGTTTGTCCTTGGGCAGCGCTTGCAGGATCTTGTCGGTTTCCTTGAACAGATCCAGATCTGAAATCCCCCAGACATCCACTACCGGGGATTTCCAGTCCCGCTCTTCGAACAGACGAACCCCATCGATACTTTGCCGGATCAAGGCATTCATGTTGGCCCAACCGGAGTTGCCGCCAATGGTGTAGATCTTCTCGTAACCGGTGAAGGCATTGATCAATGTGTGCTGCTTGGTGATCAGCGGATTACGCGTCGCGGTTTCCTGTCGAGTGACGTCTGGAACCCCGCTAATGCTGGCCCAAACGGTTTTTGCGGTCCCGGTGACCGGAACATAGAAGTGCTCGAAGAACCAGCTCTGTGTGGCCAGGCGATCGATGTTGGGTGTCGGATTGATCGGGTTGCCATAGGCGCCGACGGCACTGGTACCCAGCGACTCGAGCATGACAAACATCACGTTCGGCGCCCGTGTGCTCGATACCTTGTAGGGTTGTGGCGCCTGGTGACGGACGAAGTTCAGGGTTTGTGGATCGGGCTGATCCACGCCCAGGTACTTGGCAATCACGGCGTAGTGTTCACGCACCTGCGCTTCGTCATAGCGCGACTGGCCGACCTTGACCGTATCGTAGAGGAAAATCACCGGGTTCAAGCCCAGCGCAGCGACCTGGTTATTGCCGGAGAAGAACGCATCGCTCCAGCGCAACGGGACAGGGTTTTCCAGGTTCATGTTCTCGACACGACCCAAAATACCCAACAGCACCAACACGACCATCAACGCGCTACCCCAAGTGGCGGAGAGCGGGTGAATGGCTTTACGGGGGCGGTCCAGCGTCACGCGTTCCAGGCGCACCAAGGCCAACGTCACCAGGGCGACCGTTGCCAGCCACCCCAGTGAAATCCAGATAACCGGGTAGGTTTGCCAAACCATGTCACGGGATATTTGCGCGTCGTCTATGAAGCGCAGCACGGTGGCATTGATCCGTACGCCCAGATAGGCGTAATGGCCAAAATCGACGATATAGATCAGCAGCAGGGCGCCCAGGGCGACTGACAGATACACGCGTGCCAATCGGCGAAGCAGGCGGCTGCTGACAAGATTCCAACGAGGAATCCAGGCCAGCAACGCCAGTGGCAACATCACCAGGATGGCCAGACGCAGATCGAAACGAAAGCCGATGCCCAGGGTTTCCAGGACAGCATGATCGTCGCTCAATGCTCGGGCGTCGAAACCGGAGAAACCGAAAAAGAACACCACCCGCAGCAATGCAAACAGCACAAACACAATCGCTGTTGCGCCTAGCCAATAATGCAAACGTCTCGATTGCAGCCAACCCATCCCTGTACCCCTGTTAAAAATTTCGTTGGATCTCAAATGGATCTGGAGTCTTTCACTGAGCCAAACCGCGTGTTCAGCCAACCGTACGTCCAGCGCACCGCGAGCATCAGCAATGCCGCGCAGCAATACAGCCCCAGCAGCGGATCAACCAGGTAATCCCAATAGTTATGCGAAGGTTTTACCCCGGCGATGAAGGCCAAGGTCGCACTGGCCAGCATCACGACGGCCAGGTAGCTGCGCAGGTAAAACAGACCTGCGGTGAGCAGAGCGAAGAAGATCAGCATCGGGCGCGGGCTGAAGCCAAACCGGTAAGGGTCCAGATGACTCAACCCCAGCGTTGCCGGATACAACGCCAGCGCCAGCGCAGCGAAGATAATCAATACGCGGGTTTTATCCTGCTGAGCAGCCGGCAGGAAACCCAGTCGACGCAAACAGCCCCACGCCATGAACACCAAGGTCGTCATCGCAAGGTCATCAATGTGGCTGCGCAGGTAAGCCGCCAAGGACAAGCCGTCCAGCGGTATAAAACTAGCGGCCAGCAATGCAACCAGCAGCACGATCTGCGCGGCTCGCTTTAAGCCGAAAGAAGGCAGCAACAGAAAGATGATCATTGTGAAACTGAGATGTGCTTGCCAAAGGTTGATCATTTGGCACGCTCCGACAGCCATGCATCGTTGAAGGTGACGTGCTTGATGAAGGTGTTGTTCCAGGAATAAACCAGGTGATACATACCGTCGGGACTGCGGATGAAGTACGGGTATTCATATTCGAAACTGCAGGCTTGTTCCTTGCAGACCCGGCTGTCCAGGTTGTTCAGGAACTGCGCTTCCAGCGGTTGGCGAAGTGCGCCACTGGATCCGCGAAACTCTCTGCCGATGATTTCCTTGTAGGCCTCGGGTGAAAACGTATCGCCCTCTGGATCAGGCGATTTGTCGAGGTCGCGCAGCGAGCGCCAATCGTCCATTTTTGCGTCGGTGCCATAAAGACTCAGTTTGAAGCGCCCCTCTTGCAGGTCATTGAGTGCCACCAGCAGCCCATGTTCGGGCGTCGCTATGGCCGCCAACGAAGAATTGGGGTTCGAGGGATCGAGCGGATAAGGCTCGCTCCAGGTTTGCCCGGCGTCTTCAGTTCGGGTCGCCAGTACTCGATGGTGGGTGTTGCCGGCATAGCGCAGCAAGGCGATGCCGCGCTGTCCATCCAGCGGAACGACCGTGGGTTGCAATGAGTTATTGCCATGGCTGATGCGGAATTTATCGATCACCTCACCGTCTGCGCTCAAGTACAGGTACTCGGAAAACTTGCCCAGAAATTCGTGGTAGACCGGTAAGCCGATGGAACCGTCGGCGTGAAACACCGGGGCCGACCGTACCAGGGTGCTGATATTCAAGAAGGGTGAGGTGATCAATTGGCGCGGCGCCGACCATTGGCGTCCATAGTCTTCAGAGACCATTACATTGACCGCACTACCGGCCCAGCCCCCCATGGACACGGACACGTAGAACAACCAGAGCCGGTTGTCCGGTGCGAGCGCAACGACCGGGTTACCCAGTTTTCGAATGTATTTTCCAGTGCCCAGTTGGGTCGACTGTCGAGTCGCCAATACCTGTTCCGCACCCCATTCGCCGGTTTGCGCGTCGAAGCGGGCAGAGCGCACCTGCACATCGGCTGCGCCTTCACGCGTACCCGCGAACCAGACGGTCATCAGGCTACCGTCAGGCAAGGCGGTTACCGCCGAGGAATGCACGAAGTCCACCAGCCCGGATGAGGCAAAACGGCTGGTATAAATGGGTTTGGCTACTTGCTCAGCCACAGCCCTCACCGGGTTCATCAGGGCAAAGGAAGAATGCACAGGGGCAGGGTGGGTGAACCATGCGGCCGCAAACAGGCAGGAAAGTGCAACATAAGCCAAGAAGGCAGGGAGGGAGGGTAGGTGGATGCGCATAATCGAGGCTGTGCATCTTATGGCCGATTCAGGCAGCTCAACCTATCACTTGTAGTAGCAGACTCGGGCTTTAGCGAGCCGCTGCTTTGTAAGCAAATGTTTGTAGCGCGATATTCGGGCCTTGAAATCATAAAAACACATTATTTATCAATTACTTAAAGATGCTGATGGCCGCCAGGCCGTTAATCGAAAAACTGCTCTCGAAGGCGGAAGAATAGACTGAAATTCACAAAAACCCATTTAGCGGGCCGAGCGTCGCGGCCTGTTCGGCCGCCAACGCTGCCGTCGTGCACTGAAAGCCGATCCGTTACTGATCTACCTGCGCCTTAATTGCCAAAACATTGCAGGGCACCTTATACAACACGTGCTCTGTAGTACTGCCAATCAGCTTGTGCAGCCCTTTACGGTGCGTATCGCCCATGATGATCACATCGGCTCGGGTGTGGGCCGCGAAGTCGGACATCACTTTGGTGGGCGGCCCTTCAATGAAGTGTTGTCGTTCAGAGGGCACGCGGTAGTTTTCAGCCAGCGTAATGAAGGACTTGTTCAGTGACCGGCGTACATCGGTGCTGAAGCCCGGCATCGTCACGGCGCCGGCACCGGCGTCAGAGATATGTGTCAGCGATGGATCGAAGGCGTGCAGCAGGTGCAGCTCTGCATCGCACTGCATGGCCATCCGCTGCGCAGCCACGATGATCCGGTCATTGAGGTCGTTAATCTGGTGTTCTGGATGCGACAAATCCACTGCCGCCACAATCACCCGCGGAAGTGGACACCTGACTTCGCTGACCAGATGAACAGCAACCGGGCAATCGCGCAGCAGATGCCAATCCAGCGGCGTGACGAATACGCGTTTGAGTGCTGATTCGTGGTGTACGTCCTTGATAACCAGGTCCGGTTGCAAGTCTTTCACATGCTGAAGGATTTCTTGAAGTACGTCCCGAGCCAATACAACTTCGGTGGTCACCGCAATGCCATTGCCACGTATCAGTTGGGCTTCATCTTGCAGCCACTTCTGGTTCTCTTGCTGACAGATCTCGCGAAATTGCTCATTCCCGCTCATCAACCCCAAGATGTCGACGTCTTCAATGAACACCGCGATATGCAGCACTGCGTCAGTGGCTTTGGCAAGTGCGACTGCCCGCTCCATCGCCGGCGTGTGACGCATGGTTGGACCGACAATCAGAAAGAGGCGTTGATATTGGCTCATGTCGCACCTCCAGCATTCCGGGTTATCCGTTGGTTTTTGCCAGCACTCTCATCCTCTACACCATTGGCGACCCCTACGGCCTCAACTTCCTGGATCGCCAATACCAATATACGCCTGCATTCAGTGAGCGCGCGCGGGACGAGTTGCCCTATGCACTTATTAAAGCAGGCAGGACGAGAGGGGTCATTGCTCCCACTGTTCCAGCAGTATCGAGACGAATTTTTCCGCTGCCGGAGAGAGTGAGGCGCCTCTTCGGTAAACCAGTCCCAGCGATCGGTTCACGACAGGCTCTATCAAGGGGACGCTCACCAAGGTTGGATGATCCACCGCCGGCATTGCGAGGCTCGGCATTGCCGAAACGCCTAGGCCAGCTTCTACCAAGCCCAGCGAAGTAGACAGGTGTTGTACCTCATAGAACCACTGTGGACGCCAGCTCAAACCCGACAACGCGTGGTCCAGCAACATGCGGTTGCCGCTCAGGCGACCGACCCCGATAAGGCGGTAATTGCTCAGTTCAGACCAGGTGACCGAACTGCGCCCGGCCAGCTCATGATCGCGTCGACACGCCAAAACAAAAGGCTCGTTGACCAACGGCACAAACTCAATGTCCGGGTGCTGGCCGCTCATCATGTTGATGCCAAAGTCGGCTTCGCCACGCAGAACAGCCTCCAGTCCTTCGTTCGCACTGAGATCAAGCAAACGAATGCGGATTTGCGGATAGCGCTCGTTGTAGAGGCGGATGACCGAAGGGAGGAAGTAGAAGGCTGCGGTGGGGATGCAGGCGAGGGTGACGCGACCGCTCTGCCGCTCCGCCAGCTCGCGGATGTTAAGTATCGAGTCGTCGAAGTCATCCAGTAGGCGTCGTGCCTTGGGCAGGAAGTCTCGCCCAACGCTGGTGAGGCTTACCCTTCTTGTCGTGCGATCAAGAAGCGCTGTTCCCAATCCCTCTTCAAGCTTTTTCATTCTCCGACTCAACGCAGGTTGAGAGAGATGCAATGCATCGGCAGCTTCGTGGAAGCTTCCAAGTTCCGCGATCTTCACGAAAGATCGGATGTCATTGAGCTCATAATTCACTTTTTTTATCTCGGCAGACGAGCGTTGTTCAGCCTGGTCATCCTAGATTCGTCATGCGCTAAACGCAATAATCAGGCTGATATTTGCATTGGAAACAATTTTTAAAGCCTGCGACTCTTGCTCACAAGACATCAATAACCCCCATTGATCAACAAGAGTCAGTATTCATGCAACGAATTCCCTGTGTGCTAATGCGCGGTGGTACTTCCAAGGGCCCGGTATTTCTCGCCTGGGATCTACCTGTTGCGATCGAAGACCGTGATGAGCTGCTGCTCAACCTTATGGGTTCTGGCCATGAGCTGGAAATTGACGGCATCGGTGGCGGTAGTCCACAAACCAGCAAGGTGGCGATCGTCAGCCCGTCGCTGCATCCTGACGCGGATGTCGACTACCTGTTCGTTCAAGTCATGGTCTCCCAGCGTCGAGTCGACACCGCGCCCAATTGCGGCAACATGCTTTGCGCCGTTGGCCCGTTCGCCATCGAGCAGGGGCTGGTAAAAGGCACTAAAGACCTGACCCGTGTGCGTATTCGCAACCTCAACACGGGGACTTTTGTGAACGCCGAGGTACAGACCCCGGGTGGAAAGGTCAGCTATGAAGGCGACACCGCCATCGATGGTGTGCCGGGTACCGCCGCTCCTGTACAACTGACCTTCCTGGATGCGGCGGGCAGCAAGACGGGCAAGCTTTTCCCGACCGGGCAAACGCAGGATCTGATCGACGGTATTGCAGTGACCTGCATCGACATGGCGATGCCGATGATGATCGTCGAAGCTGGCCAGTTGGGTAAGCGCGGTGATGAAAGTCCTGCTGAGCTGGATGCCGACAAAGAGTTCCTGCGTCGCCTGGAGTCCTTGCGACTGCAAGCTGGCCTGGCAATGGGCCTGGGTGATGTCAGCGACAAAGTGATCCCCAAGCCTGTACTGGTTTCACCGGCCAAGGCTGGCGGAACAATCCAGGTGCGCTACTTCATGCCACACAATTGCCACCGGGCCTTGGCGATCACCGGCTCCATCGGCCTGGCCACTGCTTGTGTCACTGAAGGCAGTGTGGTCGCGCAATTGCTCGGCGGGGTTAGCGAGCCGCGCTTGCAGCAAGTACGCATTGAACACCCAAGTGGTGGAATAGATGTCGTATTGTCCTACACCGGCGCTCAGGGTGAGACCATTCGTGCTTCGGTAGTGCGTACATCGCGCAGGCTGTTCTCTGGTTTTGTCTACGCCGCGGCTTCCCAACGACTCGCCGGATAACGTCCCCTAGTCATTGCCGTTTTTGCATCAGCACAATTCTAAAAATGGGTGATGCCATGAAAGTTGTAAAATCGCTCTACTTTCAGATTCTCTGCGCCGTGCTGTTGGGCGTACTGGTCGGACATTTTTGGTCGCAGCAGGCCATCGCCTTGAAGCCGCTGGGTGATGCCTTCATCAAACTGATCAAGATGATGATCGCTCCGGTGGTGTTCTGCACCATCGTCACGGGTATCGCGGGTATGAGCGATAAACGCTCCCTCGGACGCCTGTTGAGCAAGACCATGCTGCTGTTCCTGGCGTTGACCGTGATCAGCCTGATTATTGGCCTGGTGTCGGTCTACCTGTTCAAACCCGGTGTGGGCATGAACATCGACCCCACCCAGTTGAGCACCAAGGGCTTGTCGCAGTACACCGATTCGGCCGCGAAGCTGGGAGTGGTCGAGTTTTTCATGCACATCATCCCCGACACGTTCATCGGTGCCTTCAATAAAGGTGAAGTACTGCCGGTGTTGTTCATCGCGGTGCTTTGCGGTTTCGCGCTGTCGGCCATAGGCGAGCGTGGCAAGCCGGTGCTGGATGTACTGGAATCCGCCTCGCATATGGTGTTCAAGATCTTCTCCTACCTGATGCGCTTCGCTCCGATCGGTGCCTTTGGCGCCTTGGCGTTCACCGTGGGCCAGTACGGTATTACATCGCTGGGCTCGTTGGCCAAGCTGATCATGACGTTGTACGTCGCCTGCGCCTTCTTCGTCTTTGTGGTGCTGGGGAGCATTTGCCGGGCGAATGGCTTCAGTCTGTGGAAGTTGCTGCGCTACTTCCGCGAAGAATTCCTGGTGGTGCTCGGGACTTCCTCCACTGAGCCGGTGATGCCGCGGATGCTGGAAAAGCTGCAAGCCCTGGGTTGCAAGAAAGGCGTGGTGGGGCTGGTGTTGCCAACGGGTTATTCGTTCAACCTCGACGGTACGGCCATCTACCTCTCGCTGGCAGCGGTATTCATTGCTCAGGCCTGCAACATCGAACTGAGCCTGACACAGACCGTGACCATGCTGGCAATCATGCTGTTGTCCTCCAAGGGTGCCGCGGGCGTCACCGGCGCCGGTTTTGTCGCACTGGCTTCGACGCTGACAGTGATCCATGACATTCCCTTGGCCGGCCTTGCCTTGCTGATCGGTATCGACCGTTTCATGTCGGAAGCCCGGGCTTTGACCAGTCTGGCAAGCAACGCCGTGGCTACCGTGGTGATGTCCATCTCGGAGAACGCCTGTGATCGCGAAACACTGATGCGGACTCTGGACGGTAAACCTTCGCCCGCTGCACCCCCAGCCCAAGTCCAGAACCCCGACTGGGATGGCCTGAAGGTCACCGAACACGCTTGACCGCTCAAGGCTGAATCCAGCCCCTTAAATACCTCAATGAATAACTCCCGCCAGGCACCGTTGATCGTGCCGTCTGGCGGGGACGGGGTCGCGCGCCTGTGCGTCGGCCACGCTACTCATAAGAACAAGAGAACTGACCTATGCTCGCATTGCTTGGATTGGCCATGGTGGTGGTCTTCACCGTCCTGATAATGACCAAACGGTTATCGCCGATTGTCGCGCTGACGGTGGTGCCGATTGTGTTTGCCGTCATTGGCGGTTTCGGTGGCACTACCGGCAAGATGATGCTCGACGGCTTGAAAATGGTCGCTCCTTCGGCCGCGCTCCTGCTGTTCGCGATCTTGTTTTTCGGCTTGATGATCGACGCCGGTCTGTTTGACCCGCTGATTCGCAAGATCCTCAAACGCGTCAACGGCGACCCGATGAAAATCGCTGTCGGCACAGCGTTGCTGTCGCTGCTGGTGGCCCTGGACGGTGATGGCACCACCACCTACATGATCACCTGTGCGGCAATGCTGCCCCTGTACAAACGTATCGGGATGAACCCGATGATTCTGGCGACCATCGCCATGCTTTCTCTGAGCATCATGAGTGGCATGACGCCTTGGGGAGGGCCGGCGACCCGAGCGATCGCGGCGCTGGGCCTGGATGCCGGTGAATACTTCGTACCGTTGCTGCCGACCATGATTGGCGGCGCCATGTGGGTGGTGTTCACCGCGTTTCTGCTGGGCCGTGCCGAGCGCAAACGGATCGGCAATATCCAGTTGGAAAGCGGCGGGGGAGATTGCTACATCAAGGCGATTCTTGAAGACACGCCACACAAGCGACCGAAACTGGCCTACGTCAATCTGCTGTTGGTGATCGCGGTGATGGTCGCACTGGTGATGGGGATCATGCATTCCGCGATCCTGTTCCTGATCGGCTTCGTACTGGCGCTGATGATCAACTATCCGCAACTGGATATTCAGAAGGAACGCATCCTCGCCCATTCGGGCAACGCCATGACTGTCGTACTGTTGGTGTTTGCCGCCGGCATCTTTGCCGGGATTTTCTCCGGCACCAAGATGGTCGACTCCCTGGCGCAAACCCTGGTTGACTGGATTCCGCCGTCCTGGGGGCATCTGTTCCCGCTGGTGGTGGCGATTACCAGCATGCCGCTGACGTTCGTTCTGTCCAACGATGCTTATTACTTTGGCGTGGTGCCCATTCTGGCGAATGCCGCTGCGGCGTATGGCATTGATCCGGTGGAAATCGCCCGCGCGTCGATTCTCGGGCAGCCAGTACACCTGATGAGTCCGCTGGTCGCCTCAACCCTGTTGCTGGTGGGGATGGTCGATCGCGATATCGGCGACTTCCAGAAAGCCACCGTCAAATGGGCGGTACTCACTTCACTGGTCATCACCGCGCTAGCCCTGCTGACCGGGGCGATCAGTCTCTTCACCTGACTCACCCAAGCCACCTGTTTTCTCCCAAGGCGCCTCGCCAGCGAGGCGCGCGCTGTTCTGCACCCCAAATAACAACAATGAGTAGTTTTCCATGACCACTTTGCATACCCAACGGGCGCTGTTTTCACTTCTTGGTTTTTTGCCGCTGGCCAGTGCCAGCGCAGAAGGATTTATCGATGACAGCAAGCTCAAACTGCAATTGCGCAACGTCTATTTCAATGAAAACTTCCGCGACGAGCATGGCTTGAGTGCCAAGTCGGCAAGGACGGCGAAGAGCGAACGAACCGAATGGGCCCAGGGATTTCTGTTGGATTACCAGTCGGGATTTACCCCCGGCACCCTCGGGTTTGGTGTTGATGCCCTTGGCCTGGTCGGGGTCAAGCTCGACTCCGGCCGTGGCCGCAGCGGTACGGGTTTGCTGCCCGTCCATGATGACGGTCGTGCGGCAGACGAGTTTGCAAGCCTGGGGATGACTGCCAAGGCCCAACTGGCCAAGACCACAGTCAAATACGGCACCTTGTTACCCAAGACTCCGGTGCTGATCTACAACGACGCGCGTCTGTTGCCGCAAACGTACCAAGGCACGCAGATCAGTAGCATCGACATCGAAAACCTCACCCTCACCGGGGGCTACCTGGATCGATTCAAACTGCGCGATTCCACCGACAGCATGCCGATTGTGCCCGACGGTTACGGTGGAGATAAATCAGGGGACTTCAGCTATGCAGGGGCCGAATACAAGCTGGGGAAGAGCGTTCGTTTGAGTTACTTCTACGGTGAGCTGGAAAACTTTTACCGTCAGAATTTTGCAGGTATCCAGCACGATCTACCCTTGGGCGGCGGCGTGCTGACCAGTGACTTGCGCTACTTCAACAGTGTCGATACCGGCTCGGCCTACGGTGGCAAGATCGACAACAACATGCTGAGCGGGCAACTGTCCTACGCCATTTCCGGCCATACATTCGGCGGCGGCTATCAGACCCTCAGTGGTGATGCAGGGCTGCCCTTTATCAGTGGCGCAACGGTTTATTCGTTCAGCAACGCCGGGATAGGCAAGTTCATCGAGGAAGATGAAAAAACCTGGATGCTTAATTACGGCTATAACTTTGCCGCCCTCGGCGTGCCGGGCCTGACGTTCTCTACTCGCTATCTGAGCGGCAACGACGGTAAGTCCAACACCACGGTAAAAGAGTGGGAACGTGACGCCGAACTGGCTTATGTCGTGCAACAAGGCACCTTCAAGGGCTTGGGTGTGCGGTTGCGCAACTATGTTTATCGCTCTGATTATTCCCGTGGCCGAGACAGCAACCGGATCTACTTTACCTACGACATCGCGCTCTGGTGATTCCCTGATCGCGGCCTCGCGATATTCGCAGGCCGCCTTTTCAGCCTCGGCCTCACAGGATTGGGTGAAGGATTTCAACGATGTCGTTTAAAACCAAAATACTGTTGCTGACCTTGTTTCCGGTAATGCTGTTTGCCCTGGTTTCAGGTTTGAGCACCCGCGGCACTTTGCAGTCCCAGGCCGAACAAGAAGTCGCTCAGACCCGCGAGCGACTGCTTGAAGAGAGCCGCACTCGGCTCAAGGATTACGCGAGCATTGCTCGCACTTCCATAGCCGAACTTTATGATCGGGCTGCTGCCGGGGATCCGTCCAGCCGAGCCTTGGCGATCAGCCGCTTGTCGAAAATGAAGTATGGCGATGACGGCTATTTCATCGGTTATGACAGCCAGGTTGTACGCCTGTTTCGCGGTGACAGCAGCGAAGGCGTCGGTGCCAACATGAGTGATCGCAAAGACATCAACGGGAAATACTTGAACCGCGAAATGGTCGCTGCGGCAAAAAATGAGACTCACTTCGTCACCTATTCAGGAGGGCT
The DNA here is from genome assembly GCF_019946615.1 of Pseudomonas sp. BF-R-01. NCBI lineage: Bacteria > Pseudomonadati > Pseudomonadota > Gammaproteobacteria > Pseudomonadales > Pseudomonadaceae > Pseudomonas > Pseudomonas sp. BF-R-01. The sequence goes on along the minus strand of NZ_JAGYFX010000002.1, from coordinate 97,429 downwards.
GGTCAACACCGATAAGGTGGTGGCGAAGCTCGCGTACAGTTTTTATTTGCCCAAGTGGGACATGGTCGTGGTCACGGCGATCAACCTGGACAGTATCGACGTTCAGGTCGCCAAGGTGCGGGCGGATGTTGATGCGCGGGTGCACAGCTTGATGTTCAGCATCGCCATCATTGCTTGTGTGCTGGTTGGCATTATCGGTGTGTTGGCTTTACTGCTGGTCAAGCGCAGTTTGCGTCCCTTGACCCTGATCCGGGCCCACCTTGATGAAATCGCTGCGGGCGAGGGCGATCTGACGCGGCGTCTGCCCGTGGTCAGTCGAGATGAGCTTGGGCAACTTGCCGGTTCGTTCAATGCGTTTATCGATCAGATTCACAGCCTCGTCAGCCAGATCGTCGCCATGAGCGAGCAGTTGAATGGATCTGTGAGCCATGTGGCCGAGCAGAGCAGACATATTGACCGTGCCATGGATAAGCAGCGCCACGAAACCGACCAGGTGGCCGCGGCGATAAATGAGATGTCATCGGCGGCACAGGAAGTATCGGTCAGCGCACAAAACGCTGCCGACGCCGCCGTCGAAACTGACAGGCAGTCCCGGCACGCGAGGCAAATCGTCAATGGCAGCATGACTCGAATTCAGGCACTCACCGTGGAGCTTGATGAGAGTGGTCTCGCCATGAAGAGCCTTCAAAGCGATGTGACTTCTATCGTCACCGTGCTGGATGTGATCCGCTCGATTGCCGAGCAGACCAACCTCCTGGCACTCAATGCGGCTATCGAAGCCGCTCGTGCCGGTGCTGCCGGGCGAGGGTTTGCGGTGGTTGCCGATGAAGTGCGCGCGTTGGCCAGCCGTACTCAGCGCAGCACCCAGGAAATCCAGGCGATGGTTGAGCGACTCAAGGGCACGACTGATGGCGTGGTCAGTGCAATGCATCAATCCACCAAAGCGGCTCAAGGCGCTAACGCTCAGGCCGATCAGGCGGGCGAGTTCCTGGGCAACACAGTCGAACTGATCGCGACCATCAACGCGATGAACGCACAAATCGCGAGCGCTGCGGAGGAACAGACTTCGGTGGCTGAAGAAATCAACCGCGGGGTGCATCAGATCGCGCGGGCCATTGACTCCGTTGCCAACCAGACCAAGAGCGGGGTCAAGACCGTCGATGAGCTGTATATGATCGGTAATCGTCTGCAAAGCTTGCTCGGACAGTTCAAAATTTGATGCCGAGGGAGCAGGGCGGTTAGACAGGGCGACAGGTCATTCACATTACTCAATGCTCATGGGCATGTGAATGGAGGGTCAGGGCCCCCGGTACCTTGGTGTGCTCGAGCCCCCCACGTTCCAGCCACCGAAGAGTCTGCACATAGGCACGCTGCAGCAAAGACTCGGTCTGGTCAAAGTTGAACACCGAGACATCCACAGGGCACAACGGCGGGACGATGTGCAGGCTGGTGACAGCGCGGAAGTGTTCGATGTCGCTCACCAGTTGACGCATGCTCATCAGGTTGACGGTGTGCAGGGCCAAGGCGACCAGGCCCCGGGGCGGTTGTGTCAGGGCGCAACTCACGCCGGTGGGGATGACCACGACGTTGGTGGCTCCCAAGGCTACGGCCGTCGAAATAGGTGTATTGCTTGCCACGCCGCCATCAACCAGGAACTGATCGGCGATTTGCACGCAGGGGAACACCAGCGGAATGGCAGCGCTGGCCAACAACGCCTGCTCGAGGTCGCCACTGGACAGAACCGTCTCGGCACCACTGAGCAGGTCGGTGGTGACAATGTGCAGAGGCAGCGTCGCTTCTTCGATGCGATGAATGGGAAGTGCCTGTCCCAGCAATCGGTGTAACGCCGCCGGCTGCAATAAAAAGCCACGCCGTTTGATCAGTCCTTTGCAGGTGTCGATCCAGGAGAGGGGAAAGATGTCAGTTTTACTCAGCCCACGCCAAAATCCGGCGAGCGCCTCGACACCCTCGGAATCGGGCCTTGCGGCAAAGTAGGCACCGTTGATAGCGCCTACCGAAGCGCCGACGACCATGTCGAATCGAACATCGGCCTCGACCAGGGCCCGCAACATTCCCACCTGCACCGCACCCAAACTGCCGCCGCCAGCGAATACGATTGCGGTTTTGGTGACCATGGTCGAAGTCTCTGTGCGGAGATGTATCGAATGAGTGTAGCTGACGGGGTGGCGCTGAATTCCGTGAAGGCAGACTACGGAGTCATCCTCTCCAACCGATGCGCCTGCACCGGTTGGATGGAACGTGCCTATAGAAGAGGGATCAGCTGTTGGCTACCTTCGTCGAGGTAGTAAATCGGTAATGGATTGTCACGCTGGCGCATGTCGATATCAGACTCACAGGTGGCGCGCTCGGGCTACTTGCGTTGAAGACTGGACGCGTAAGGTGACGCGTCATTTAATGGCTGTGCAGTCACGATGACTGATGGGAAATGCTCAGAAGCGTTGAGGTTCGCCGCTTTCGATAAGGGGCAACAGGAAGAAATGATGATCGCCTGACCCTCAGTCAGCACGCTCTAACGTCGATCACCAGAGAACAAAAAAAAACAATGAATAGCCTGAACTCTAAAGATTCGAACGGTCAGTTGGCACAGGGTTTCAAGCCGCGCCACGTCACTATGCTTTCCATCGCGGGGATTATCGGAGCAGGTTTGTTTGTCGGGTCGGGACATGCCATCGCTGCCGCCGGTCCGGCGGTATTGCTGGCGTATCTGTTCTCCGGCCTTTTAGTCGTTCTGGTCATGCGCATGCTGGGCGAAATGGCGGTTGCCAACCCGGACACCGGATCCTTTTCCACCTATGCAGACCAGGCCATCGGGCGTTGGGCTGGCTTCACCATCGGCTGGCTGTATTGGTGGTTCTGGGTGCTGGTGATCCCCATCGAGGCGCTCGCGGCCGGGCATGTATTGAACCAATGGTTCCCACAGATCGATACCTGGTTGTTTGCCTTGCTGTCGATCATCCTGCTGGTCGTGACCAATCTCTTCAGCGTGTCCAAATACGGCGAGTTCGAATTCTGGTTTGCGATGGCCAAGGTCGTGGCGATCATCGGGTTTATCGGCCTTGGTTTTGCGGTGCTGATGGGGTGGATTCCCGAGCGGGAAGCCAGCGGGTTGAGTCGACTCATGGACGAATATGGCGGGTTTGCGCCCAACGGTTTGTCAGCGGTCGTCGGCGCATTCATCACCATCATGTTCAGCTTCATCGGTACGGAAGCGGTGACCATTGCGGCCGCCGAATCCAGCAACCCTGCTCAGAACATCGCCAAAGCCACACGCTCGGTGATCTGGCGCATCGGGGTGTTCTACTTGCTGTCCATTTTCGTGGTCATTTCCGTGGTGCCCTGGAATGATCCGTTGCTGGCGTCTGTCGGCTCTTACCAGCGGGCACTGGAGCTGATGAACATTCCCCATGCCAAGTTGCTGGTAGATGTGGTGGTGTTGATTGCCGTGGCCAGTTGCATGAACTCGTCGATCTATATTTCCTCGCGCATGTTGTTTTCGCTGGGTAAGCGCGGTGATGCACCGAAACCATTGAAGGTGACGTCGTCGGCGGGTGTGCCGAGGGCTGCGGTAATCGCCAGCACTGTGCTGGGTGCCGGGGTGACCTTGTTCAGCTACTTCATGCCTGCCGGTTTATTCCAGTTTCTGCTCGCCAGCTCTGGCGCCATTGCGTTGCTGGTGTACCTGGTTATCGCCGTGTCGCAATTGCGCATGCGCAGGATTCTGCGTCGGCAGAACGTCACGCTGACCTTCAAGATGTGGTTGTTTCCCTGGCTGACCTGGTTCGTCATCGCCTTCATCAGCGCAGCGTTGGCGGTGATGATGGTGACGCCCGAGCACCGTATGGAGGTTTCTTCGACCATCGTCCTGGCGCTGGTGATTTCCTTTATCGGCCTTGTGACCACGCGTCACCACGGGCAGCCGCAGAGGGTGGTGGCGGCGGAAAGTGCATAGCCGCTTCAGCGTAAACCTGCTTGCGATCTTATAAGTACGCGAGCAGTGGTGGGGCGGTAAAACCGCCCGCGCCACGGGCCATTACCGCTCACTGGGAGAATAATCTTCGATGGCATATGACACCCCCAGGGCCGTTTCTCCCCAAACCATTGGTTTTTTGCTGCTGGACCAATTCACTTTGATTTCTCTGGCCTCTGCTGTAGAGCCGCTACGAATGGCCAACCAGCTGACCGGTCAGGAGCTGTATCGCTGGCACACTTTCAGTTTGGGAGGCGAGCAGGTATGGGCAAGCGACGGCATGCCGATCACTCCGGATGCATCGATCAATAACGCACCGATGCTTGATACCGTGATTGTCTGCGGAGGCATCGGCATTCAAAGCACCGTGACCCGGGAGCACGTTGTCTGGTTGCGAGCCCAGGCGCGACGCTCGAAGCGGATCGGGGGCGTGTGCACAGGCAGTTGGGCCTTGGCCCAGGCAGGCTTGCTCGACGGGTTCGATTGCAGCGTGCACTGGGAATTTCTGGCCGCCATGCAGGAAGCTTTTCCGCGCGTGAACCTCAGCTCCAGTTTATTCACTCTCGACCGGGACCGCTTCACCAGCTCCGGTGGAACCGCGCCAATGGACATGATGCTGCACCTGATCAGTCGCGATCATGGTCATGAACTGTCAGCGGCCATTTCCGAGATGTTCGTCTACGAGCGAATCCGCACCGAGCAGGATCACCAACGAGTGCCCCTCAAGCACATGCTCGGCACCCATCAACCGAAGTTGCAGGAAATCGTCGCCTTGATGGACGCCAATCTGGAAGAGCCGATCGAGCTCGACGAACTGGCGAGTTATGTTGGCTTGTCCCGTCGACAGCTCGAGCGGTTGTTTCAGAAATATCTACATTCCTCGCCGTCGCGGTATTACCTCAAATTGCGCCTGATCCGCGCACGTCAGTTGCTCAAGCAAACGCCGATCTCCATCGTAGAGTTGTCGGTGGTGTGCGGCTTTGTGTCCACCCCCCATTTCTCAAAGTGCTATCGCGAGTGTTTCGGCATTCCACCCAGCGATGAGCGCCTGGTGGCGCAACCGCAAGTGGCAGCAAGTCCGACTCTGCAAGTACTTCCGCCGACAAGGCCGATGAATTTGCTGGATCAGGCGCGTGATGAGTCAACGTTCGCAAGTATCAAGATTATGAAATCCTGAACAAGCGGGCTTGTGTCATTTCATGTCTCTGGCCTGTACCCACAGCACCGCGTCTTGCGACAGGGGTTTGCCCTTATGGGTTTTCGTTGCACCGATGTCGAGCGCTGCAATGCCCCACCAGCCAGCCCGGGGCAGGCCGATGGTCACGATGCCTTCGGAATCCGCATACGTGCTCAGGGCTTTGAATGAAGCTTGAGGTGCCGTTACATAGTCTTGCTGGCCGAAGGCGTTTTTCTCGATATCGACGGAATGGTTGACGTATTCGATTTCGATCTCGGCGAACGGCACGGGCTTGCCGTCAGCCAGCACCAAGGCGCGAAACACTCCGCCCGTCCAGTTTGCATAAGGCTTGCTCAGTGGCTGGATCTCAACCGGCAACCCCTGTGGTTCTGCCCAGTTGCCGGGCACTCCGCCCACGTTCACGATCAGCTTGGTGAACTGTTGGATGTAGGCATCTTCCTCGGTTTCCAGGTACGGCTCGGGTTCGAGTACGAAGATATGGTCACCCAGTGAGCGCACCAACTCCCGTGGAATCGACGCACGATAGGCGCTCGTTCGGTTATCGCGACTCTGCCACTGGACAGGGCGCAAGTATTTGCGCAGATCGATTTTTTCCCCGCCGTGGGAGCTGATGTGACTGAAGGCGCGAGGTTCATCCATGGCCATGGTGGGGCCGCCGGAGAAGGGGTGCGTGAACACTAGCGCGAACTCCAGGCTGTCCGCGCGCGGCAACGCCGTTTCCTCGACGTAGAGCATCTGGAAATGGGCCTGTGCTGCGCCGGTCAAACAGCCGAATGTAGCAGCGGCAAGGGCTTGGAGCAGTCGTCGTTTGATCGGCATGGTCGATTTCACCTTGAAATGTCGGAGGACTGAATCGTGGCTTGATGGTTGTCGCCGCCCATGAACACAACGGAGTATTGTCCAGCGGGTGGCTGGAATGTGTAGGTGTTGTCTTGACCGACGATTCCGTCGAGCAACACCTTGTTGCTTGCGTCCTGAACATGGATTTTTCTGCCGGCGGCCGAGCTGCCGTCGGTGTAACCCGCCTCGCACTTCACCAGGTCATCACTCTCGATGTAGCAGTCGAAGACCGGGCCATGGGCGAAGGCTGCCTGGCAGAACACCAGTGCGCCGACTATCAGTATCCGATGTGCTGAACCTAGGGTTTTCATAAGGTCTTCGATTTCCAGGGTCGAGGTTGATCATTGGAGCGTCGATTTGTCATCGACTCTCGTGTTGTTGCCAGCCGGCGCAAAGGCCGCCAGCAAGGCATCCAGGTTCGAACTCAGGAGTGCTTCGTACCTGTTGGTCGCGTCGGCAAGCATTCCCGGGTTGCCCGCATCCAGTATCAGCAACCGTGCGCCGCCATCCTCGATGGCCTTGGCGATCCTGGCGTCCGGAGCCCACTTGTGGACCACCATGTGGATGTCACGCTCGCGCAGGTATCGGGTCAGTGCGGTGCGGTCGGCGTCGCTCCAGTCGATGTCTTGTCGGACGAACCAGCCGTCGACAAAAATGCCGAACTCGCCGAACAGGTAGGTGAACTCTTCGGCCAGCGACAGCACGCGCAAATCCGCCACTGTCACCAGCCGGGCACCGTAGTTGGCCTTGAGCTGGCGCAATCGGCCTTCGAGTGCGGCGAGGTTGCGCTCGATCCGAGGCGCATCGGAGGGTGACAGGCGTGCCAGGTCGGCAGCGATAAGCGCCGACATGCGCATGGCGTTGACGGGGCCGAGCCAGGCGTACGGCGACAGGCCCCTATCGACATCGCGCGCGGCGGCCCAGGGAACGTCGTTCGACGGCACGCGGGTCACGGCGACGCCGGGCTTGACGGTGTCCCATGAGCGCGAGGCATCGATTTCGACGATCCGCAGATTGTGGCGACGTGCAGTCGCATAAAGCGGATCAGCGCGCCAGAGACTGCCCAGGGTAACCACGGCGGTGGCCTGCCGGAACACGGCGGGCTCCACGCGCGACAACGCGTTGGCCTGGCTTTCCATGGGCACGGCAGCATCTGCCGGAAGACGGACGACCTCGAGGGTCGTGCCGTCGCTGAGTGTCGAGGTGAGCGCGTACACCGCCGGCAGTGCGACAAGCACCTGCTGCCTGTCGGTATCCGCGAAGGCAGAAAGCGGATTGCCCAGCAGCAGCACCAGCATCGCTAGCCAGGGTCGAGGTGACATGCAAAGCCATTTCATACGCTGGCACCTCTGAACCGGGACGCGGTAGCGCGGATGACGGTGGTGACGACGAACACCAACGCGGCGACGATCACGATTGCGCCGCCCGTCGGTACGGGTATGTGGAATTGCATGGGGGCCAGGATGCCAACCACGCAGGAAAAGGTCGCGATCAGGATGGCGCGCGCGACCAGCCCCGGGAGCGAACGGCTGATGTTGCGTGCTGCCGCTGCGGGTATGAGCAGAAGGGCTTCGACGAGCACTGCGCCGATGATTTTCAGGCAGGCTACCGTCACCAGGGTGACCAGTACGACAAACAGGTACTCGACGCTTCGCACTCGCACGCCGCGAGCATGCGCCAGGCTCGGATTGAGGCTGGCCAACAGCATGCCGTTGGACAGTGGCAGGCCAACCAGAGCACAGGTCGCCGTGACGGCAAGCAGCACGTTCATGTCGGTGTGATCGACCGCCAGGATGGAACCGAACAGCACGCTTTCCATCACGTGCGTGTTGATCTTCGCCGACACGAACAGCAACAACGAGGCCCCGACCGCCAGCGAGATGGACAAGAACACGCCGATCAGCGTGTCATTGGCCAGCGTGGTGCGGTGCTGCGTGTACTTAAGCGTCAGGGCGAACAGCAGGCAGAAGCCGAACATTGAGAAGTAGGGGGAGGTGTAGGACTCGCCGATCAACACGCCGATGGCAACGCCGGTCATCGCCGCATTGCCGACGGACTGACTGAAGAACGCCATGCGCTTGATCATCACCATCGAGCCCAGCACACCCAGCAGCGGCCCGATGAGCACTGCGCAGAGCAGCGCATTGATCACGAATTCGTACTCGAACGGTTGCGGCAGGATGCCACTCGCGGCGAGCGCCTGGAGCTGGTTGCGAATCAATTCGTACAGGGCACTCATTGAGTCGCCTCCAGTGGGTAGGCGACCTGGTCGGGCGGACCATGAAACAGCACTCGCCGGTTGATAACGGTCACCGATTGCGCGATGCGCCTGACCTGTTCCAGGTCATGGTTGATCCAGAGGATGGTGACGCCGAGTCCGTGCAGCTCGGCCACCAGCGCCTCCACCAGGCGCACACCCGGTTCGTCGATGCCGGCAGTCGGTTCGTCGAGGATCAGCAACCAGGGCGCCGGGCTGATCGCCTGGGCCAGCAGCACTCGCTGACGCTGGCCACCGGACAGGCTGCCAAAGGGTTTTTCACCCATTCCGGCCACGCCGGTACGCTCCAGGGCTTGGGCATTGGCCGCCCTGGCGGATCGGCTTGAGCCGAGGAAGGCCGGCCTGCGTTGACCGAGAAGGGCCATGATATTGTTGACCGTCATCGGCACGTTGCGGTCGAAGTCCGGCAATTGCGGGACATACCCCATGGGGGTCGTGACCTGGCCCTCGAACCGGACCGTCCCCGAATGCGGCATCTGGCCCAGCAGCGAGCGCACGAGTGAAGTCTTGCCGCCGCCGTTTGGGCCTACCAGGCAGTGCAGCGCACCGGCTTCTACGCGGAAGCTCACCTCGTCGAGCACTTGCGTACCTCCCAGTTGCAGGGAGACGTTATCGAACACTATGGCGGGGCCGCGCATCGCTTGTTCCTCATTCATCGCGTTCATCGCTGCGTAAACTCAACGGCTTCGGCCAAGGTCTCGAGGTTTTCGCGCATGGCCACCTCGAATTCGTCCGCGCTATAGGTATTGCCGGTGATGTGAGACAGCGCGAAGACCTTCACGCCGGTGGCTGCCTCGATAGGCTTTGCGAGGTCGAGGGAGAAATTCTTCTCGGCGAAAAGCACACGTACATTGGCCTTCCTGATCGCGTCGATGGTGTTGGCCAATTGGCGTGCAGTCGGCGCAACGCCGTGACGGGGTTCGATTACGGCGCTCACAAAAAGGCCGAACTCCTGCATCAGGTAGTCGTAGCCCGCGTGCGTTGTTGCGCACCGGAACGAAGACAAATCCAGCGCGGCGAAGCGGGTCATGAAGCCGGCCCGTAGCTCCCGGATGCGCGCGGCATAGGCCAGGGCGTTTTGTCGATAGGCTGCAGCGTTGTCCGGGTCCAGCTCCCCCAATCGGCGAGTGATCTCGAAGACCTGTTGTATCGCTGCCGTGGTGGATACGAAGGTATGCGGATTGACCACCTTGGCGCCGCCCTGATCGCCACCGATGGGAATGAGGGCAACCGAGGCATTGGACTGGATAATCGGCAGGTTTGCCTCGCGACCGGCGGCCTTGATGATTTGAAAGGCCCATTCATCGTGTCCGATGCCGTTGACCACCAGAACATCGATATTCATCGCGCGGGTGATGTCATCGGGCTGCGGCTGGTAGTTGTGCGGATTCGCCTCAGCCGGGATGAGCGCAACGACCTCCGCCCGATCACCGACGATGTTTGCCACGAAGCTGTAGTAGGGATGCAGTGTGATGCCGATTTTGAGCCTCTTGCCCGAAGAGGGTGTGGTGCCTGCGAGAGCGATGGCGGGTATCAGCAGCAACAGCGCGATGCATCGGCGCCACCGTGCGCGGTGTTTCGTAGAAACGGTCATGGCTGAGTTCCTTTTACGCGTTCGACTTCGCTGGCACCGTTGTAAGGGATGACCTGGCGCCAGCCTTCGCCGACCAGCGATTCGGGCTTGACGATGCCGGGGTAGGGCGCGTTCGGGTTGTGGTGGACCCAGATCGCCGCTTGGTTGGCCCACATGACACCGGCATGTGCGTGACCGATGACGAGCAGGTAGGCGCTTTGGCCCGGCGCGCGCCCGGCGGAGCCGTAGTAGACGGTAGCGCCCTGGCCCTGGGTGGCTTGCGATACCTTGTTGGCGGTCTGGTCTGCAGGGGGGACAGCGTCGGCGGAAACCGCATGGGCCTGGTGGGTGCCGGGCAGAATCAATTGCCAGTGCACCTCGCCATTGGTCTTCCAGAACCCGAGAAACCGATTACTGAAGGGTATTGCTGATGGCGTCAAAGGCGACCATGTCGTCGATAACCTCACCACCGGTGGGTTTGGTCTGTGCTTGCCACACTACAATCACCACATTTTTGGTCGGGTTGATGTAGAGGTACTGACCAAAAGTGCCTGCAGCAGTAAAGGCTTTATCGGCCTTGGAAGCATCGGTCCAGCCTGGCCACCACATGTTGGCAAAGTCACCGTAGGCCGCATCTGTGCCAGTGGTCGCGCTGGCGAAGCTCATCCAGTCTTCAGGCAGCACTTGCTGTGCACCGGCCTTGCCGCCGCTGAGGAAAAACTGGCCAAAACGCCCGTAATCTTCAAGGGTTGCACTGATTCCGCTGCCGCCCACTTCATTGCCATTGGGGCCGTCGAGCCACCATTTGGCATCGGTTTGCATGCCATAGGGAACCCAGATCTTTTCGCTCAGGTATTGCGTCAGTGGCTTGCCCACGGCGGCGCTGACCAGTTGTCCCAAGACTTGCGTTTCACCGGTGCTGTAGTTGGTGCGAGTGCCAGGAGGTGCAGCGGTAGGCAGGCTTGCCATGAACTTGAGGAGCGATCCAGGCACTTGTTCGATTCGCAGCTTGATCAACTGTCGTTCGTCTGATGTTGGATCAGTGTATTTCTCGTTCCATTTGATTCCGGAGCGCATGGACAGAATTTGACGTACGGTGACCTGGTCGTATCCGCTACCGGCCAGCGCGGGTAAATAGTGGGTGACTTTGTCATCGAGGCTTTTGATGGCGCCGTCCTGCAATGCAGCGCCCACGAGGGTAGAGGTGATAGATTTCGCCACCGACATCGACATCCAGCGGGTGCCGGCGGTATTACCTTTTTCGTATCGCTCAGTCACGATTTTACCGTCCTTGAGCACCAACAGGCCTGTTACCCGATTCAGCGCAACGTAGTCATCGAGACTGTAGCGCTTGCCTTTATAGTCAAAGGCAACCGGGCCGAGTGGCGTGCCGCTGCGCGGTAACGGGAAAGGGTGGCTGCCCGCCTTGATGGCCCGCACAGGAAACAAACGATCAGTATTGCGAAAGGTAGTGACGGCCAGGTCCTCGCTGAGATTGCCGTCATAAATGGCCTGCACTTCGCCAATCGGCTCCAGCGCAGGTTGTTGGTAGGACTTCGTGGGACCAGGAGTGGCCGCCCAGGCGGTCAACGATAGCGCGAGTGTCGAAACACACACCACCACTTGAAGATGGCTGCGCTTAACGAGCGATGGATGGCGAGGGAGCATTGGCATAAACACCTTCCTATTGTTTCTTGTTGTTTTGTCAGGGGGAAGTTTGCAAGGTGGAAATTTTTTGGGCGCGTGGGATCGGGCCTGATCACGCGCAGAATCGGGCCATGGATAAGAGGCAAGCGTCGACATTGGCTCCCAGGCCGCAGTCGCGCTGAGGAATGTGCCACCTCAACGCGAGAGCTTTCATGGTTGATTGATTGGCCTGGTGAGAAAGCGCTCTAACGCACTGCCGCCACCAGTTCCAACTCCAGCAATCCGCTGCCTGGAAGCCCGGCGACGCCCAGTGCAGAGCGCGCGTGTTGCCCGCGCTCGCCAAACAACTCGATCAGCAAACGCGAAGCTTCGTCGAGAATTTTTGAGTATTCCTGGTAACCGTCCTCGGCATAGACAAATCCGCGTACGAACAGAATCCGCTCGACGCATTCCAGATCACCGATCGCTTGCTCAAGCGCACTCAAAGCCCGCAACACACAGGTGCGAGCAGCCAGGATCAAGGTTTTTGCAGGCATGTCTGCCCGAGCCGGACCTTTGATTACACTGTCGGCCAGTCGACACACCTGCCCGCTGACATAGGCCACACCACTGTGGATCACCACCGGCACGTAGTCACCTTTGGGGGCAGGGGCATCGGGCAATTGCAGGCCCAACAGCGTCAGTCTCTCTCGAATGCTCATGGGTTCACCTGCGCAAAACTCACCGGCCCGCCGAGCCACAATCCCTGGATCTGCTCCTGAGCATCCCGGCGAAAGCGCAACGATATCTCCGAAGGGCGGCCCATAGCCCGGCCCTGACGAACACGCACCGGGCGCTCATCAGCACTCACCAGGCCGTTTTCCAGCAACCCAAAGGCCAAGGCAGCGGCCGCAATACCGGTGGCCGCATCTTCGGGATAGCCGGAGGATTTTGGAAACTGTCGTGCGTCGAATTGTCGAGTGGCGAGGTCCAGTGCTGCGTAGGGGTACAAACCGGTTGAGCCGATGCGCTCGCACAATTGCTCAACCCGTCGGAAGTCGGGTTTCAGTCCATCCAGCACCGCTACGCTCTTGAGCGGGATCAGGGTTTTCACCCGGCTGGTGGCCGCGTTCTGGATGGGTAGCGGAGCCAACTCATTGGAGCTGATGCCCAGCACCGAGAGGATTTCCGCTTCGATGTCCGGGGACGAGAGCGTTTCGACCTGACCTATGGGCTGGGTGATTTCGATCTGTACGCCACCATCCCCATCGCGCGTGACCCGCGCGTCCACGCGTCCACTCAAGGTCCAGATCGACAGTTGATCCTTAGGCAACATCCCCAGTCGGTCCAGCAGCCAGACGGCGCCGACCGAGGCATGTCCACACATCTCCATTTCGTGGTTCGGCACCCAGAAACGGAAGCTGAAGTCATAGTCGGTTCCGGCCGGTGGCGAACAGACGAAGCCGCATTCGTGACCATAAGCCTGGGCCACTGCCTGCATGTCGGCAGCGCTCATACCGTCGGCGCGAGCAACGGTTGGTGCCGGGTTGCCGCCGTTTTCCGCAGCAGGGAATACATTGACCAGATGAACTTGCGGGGTCATTTCTGCGCTCCTTGAGCGTCCGATAAAACGGGTGCAACTGCATCGACGATGGCATTGGTAAATACTGTGTGCGGATCAAGGCTGACCGGTTCCGCTTCAACAGCGTTCATGAAACTGATGTTCTTCTGGACGCCCGACAACTCGACCCTTGGCGTGGCCGGGTAAGAGGGCAGTGACGCTGCCCATGCCGAATCGAAAATCGGCGCGGCGGTGTGAGCGAAGTACGGCCGCACGGCTTCCCGAGCCTTGTCCGGATCGGTGGCGATCAGTTGCTCGGCGCGCCACAGAGCCTTCACCATTTTTCGTGCGGTGTCGGTGTTACTGGCCAGCCAGTCTTCCCGAGCAATCATCGCTGTAAAGAGGAAACCGTTGAGCGGCGGATATTCACCCTTGGCCAGGTCCATCAGCACAAATCCCCCTTGCTGTTCGGCGGTGGTGATAGTCGGTGGTGACAGCGAAAAACCATTGATGCTGCCCTGGGAAAACGCCGCCAGCATGTTCGGCGCGCCGCCAATCGGCATGATGGTCAGGTCTTTGTCCGGACTCAGGCCTGCGTCCTTGGCCAGATAGCGAACCAGTATATCGGTGGTGCTGCCGGGACCGGTGACACCGATTTTCAATCCTTTCAAGGCTTGTGCCCGGGCAGTCAGCGGTGACGCCGCGGATACGCCCGCATTCTTGGCAGATGCCGCATCGATCACCACCGTGCTGCCGAACTGGGTTTGCACTGAGGCGAATGCCTGGACATTCTGGCCCTTGGTGCGGGCACGAATCGCCACGGCAGGCAGGCCGACATAGGCGTCGGCATCACGTCCGAGCACAGCGGTAAGCGCCGCAGAACCGCCTTTTTGGAAGACGATGACTTCGATGTCGAGCCCTTCTTCGGCGAAATAGCCGAGCTTCTGCGCGACATAGATCGGCACATACAAGAAGCCTTCACTGGGAAACGCCAGTTTGACCTTGGTCAACTCGGCGGCCTGAGTCGCGAACCCACAGAGCAATACGCTGGCGAACGCGGTCGCCGTTACTAGACGTTTGAACATGATGGAACTCCGGATAATCAAATCGTAGGTGTGCTCAAACCGCCACTTCACGTTCGGCGTCGTTGGCTTTCCACGGCATCAAACGGCGTTCGGCCAGCTTGACCGCGGTATTGAGGATCAGCGCCAGGGCAATGATGCCCACCAGCGCGGCGAACACACCGGCAGTGTCAAACTGCGAAGCCGCGTCGGAGAGCAAGTAGCCGAGCCCGCGATTGGCAGCGATGATTTCACCCACCAGTGCGCCGATCAGTGCGTACGGCACCGACAGGCGCAACCCGGTAAACACCCAGGTGAACGCGGAGGGAATGACCACCATGCTCAACAAATCACGCTCGCGGGCGCCCATCAGGCGCAGGATGGTCAACTGCTCGCGGGACACGTTGCGCACACCGCTGTAGGTATTGAGGAACACCAGGAAGAACACCACTGCTGCGGTCAGTATGACTTTCATCGGCAAGCCGATGCCGAACCAGAGGATAAACAATGGCGCGAGAGCGACCTTCGGCAAGCTGTAGAACGCGGTGAGGAAGGGGTCGAGGATGTCGGCCAGGACTTTGGCCCGTCCTAACAGCAGACCAGCAGCGAGACCGGCGACCGAGCCGAAGAAGAATCCGAGTACGGCTTCCAGCGTGGTAATCCCTGCGTGGTAGAAAAACACGCCGTTGAGCAGGATCTTCCACAAACTGGCCGCCACGGCAGAAGGCCGGCTGATGAAAAACTCGACGCCGAACCAACGGGAAATGCCTTCCCACAGCACCAGCAGAAACACCAGGAACAGCAAGCGATAGACCTGAATCATAGGGCCTCCAGAGAGTGAGCCAGCGAGGAAGGATCGGCGGCGCCGGCGATGTCTGGGGCCAGGCGCTGCCAAAGGGCGGCGCAGAGTTCGACGTAGTGCGGATCGGAACGCAGTTGCACCAGATTGCGTGGCTGCGCCAGTGACACCTCAAGGATGTGATCGATGGTGCCGGGACGTCCGGCAAAGACCACGCAGCGATCGGCGAGGGCGATGGCTTCGTCGACATCGTGGGTGACGAACAGCACGGTTTTTTTCAGTTTCTTGCACAGTCGCAACAGTTCGGTTTGCAGCGAGAGGCGCATCTGCGCGTCGAGGGCTCCAAACGGTTCGTCCATCAGCAAGGTCTCAGGATCGCTGGCCAGCAATCGGGCCATCGCAGCACGTTTTCGCATGCCACCGGACAGTTGGTTCGGGTAGCTGGCACCGAAACCGGTCAGCCCGACCAGCGCCAACAGTTCCTCGACTCGCACGTCGATTTCACGCTTGCCCATGCGCCGGATCTGCAACGGTACGGCGATGTTGCCGGCGACTGTGCGCCACGGCAGCAAGTGGTCAGCCTGGGTCATGTAGCCGACGCGGGTGTTGACGCCTTTGACTTCGGCGCCGTCGTAATGAACCCGACCTTCGGTAGGACCGAACAGCCCCGCGGTCATGTTCAACAACGTCGATTTGCCGCACCCGGACGGGCCGACCAACGTAATGATTTCGCCGCGCTGGATCTCAAGCGATACATTGCGCACGGCCACAAACTGGCGCCCATCGACCTTAAAACTCTTCTGCACATCAGCGAAACTGATAAAGGGTTCTTGCCTCACGGCCCCATCCTCTTGTTGTTTTATCAGGGCTCAGGATGCAGGGCGGAGGAATTCCGGGCGCACGGGATCGGGCCTCATCATGCGCGAGATCGGGCCATGGATAATCGGGATGGTTTACCGGTTGGTGTTACGGCGAAACTCGTCAGGCGAGCAGCCCTGCGCGCGTCGGAAAACCTGGGCCAGGTGGGAAGGGGACTCGTAGCCGACGCTGTTGGCAATCTCCAGCACCGACATGCGCGTGTGCTGCAGCAGGTTCTTCACTCGCTCCAGGCGCATGCGCTGAACGCAGGCCAACACGGATTCGCCAGTGTGTTGGGCAAACAAGCGGGTGAGGTGGCGTCGTGAAACATGAAAGGCTTCAGCGATCTCGTCCAGTCCCGGAGACTGTTCAAGGTTGCCATCCAGATAGCGCTGAACATCACGCACCAATGCCGCACCATGACGTTCGGTCGAAGAACGTTGCAGGCTTGGCTGGCTCAGGGAAATCGCCAGGCATTCCAGGAGCAGCAAGTGGTCGGTCTGGGTGATTTGCCGACGCCGATCCACGTAGCGATCCGGTTGACTGAAGGCCTTTTTCGCCAGCAACAGATGATGAAACGGTGCCGAGGCGTGCCAGATACCCAACGTCGGTACTCGCAACAAACGATTGGCATCACCGGACAGATCACGCAGCGCATAGCTCATGTAATCCGGGTCGACATAGAACGCAACATGTCCCTGGCTCACTGTCATTGACGATGAGGAATGGCTCCACTGGGGTGGGACCAATACGAACTGTCGGTCAACTATCGACGTCGAACGGCCGCTTTGTTCGTCCTTGAATCGCAACAAACCATGTTCCGGCACCATGATCATGAATTCATCATGCTCATGGGCAGCGGTTTCATAGGCTCCATTGGAGTTGAAGACGCTGTAGATTTCACGCATTGGCCGCACCGGATCGCGTCAGTCAGGTGCAAATACTAATACGCGGCGGAGGGAGAAATCTCAAGATTGGAAAAAACCAGCAATTACTACCCGCCCGTCTCAGAAGGATTTGCGATCCCCTGCAACGAAGAGGTCGCGGTCTTCCATGCTTTCTCACTCGTGGCGCTGTGCAACATCCCCGCCCGTCACCCCCAACAACCCGGCCCGCACTAACCCGAGGTTGCGTTGTCAGTATTTCACGCCTAGCGACGAGGATCGTCTCTGATTAGCGGCACGTCAGACTACGTCTATTTTTTTCCAATGCCTGAGGGCAAAAAGCTCGCGATGGATTGCGTCCTGGACCGACTATTCCTTTTGCGGGCGACACTCTATGGGTTTGCTTCTCGATCCACGGCATGACATTGATGCCGCGTTATTAAGCTATCGCCGTGTGTTCTGGTCGTTGGCGCTGTTCAGTGGTGTGATCAACCTGCTGGTGCTGGTGCCGTCGCTCTACATGATGCAGGTGTACGACCGGGTCCTGACCAGTCGCAACGAAACCACCTTATTCATGCTCACCTTGATCGCCCTGGGACTGTTCATGTTCAGCGCCCTGATCGAGTGGGCACGCGGCGAGGTGATGATTCGCATGAGCGCCGGGCTGGACGAAGCCCTGGGCGAGCGGATTTTCGATGCCGCCTTCGCCCGCAGCCTGCGTGAGCACAACGCGAACCCGGCGCAGGTGCTCACCGATCTGGCGACGCTACGGCAGTTAATCACCGGCCAGGGCCTGATCGCCTTGCTGGATGCACCGTGGTTGCCCATCTTCGTGCTGGTGGCGTTCATCTTTCATCCTTGGTTCGGCGTGCTGACGCTGGTTCTCGCGCTGGTACTGATCGGCCTGGCGCTGTGGGGCGAGTTAGCGACGCGCACACGCCTGGACGAAGCCAATCGCCTGGGCGTGCAGTCGTCGATCTATGTAAACAGCACGCTACAAAATGCCGAAGTCATCCGGGCTCTGGGCATGCTCGGGCCGTTGCGCCAGCGCTGGAGTCTGCTGCAGCAACGCATCATTGCCGCCCAGTCCCATGCCAGCGACCGCGGCGCGCGTATCACCGCGACGACCCGCTTCGTGCGCATCTCCGGACAGTCGCTGGCCCTGGGCCTGGGGGCGCTGCTGGTACTGGAAGGCCAATTGTCTGCGGGCATGATGATTGCGATGTCGCTGCTGCTGGGGCGTGCCCTGGCTCCCGTGGAAATCGCCATTGGTTCGTGGAAGCAATTCAACTCTGGACGCCAGAGTTACCAGCGCCTGAGCCAACTGCTTGCTCAGCAACCGCGCGAGCGCCTGCGCATGCCGTTGCCACCGCCCACCGGCGCGCTGCGCCTGGATCAGGTGTATGTCGGCCCGCCCGGCGCCTCGCAACCGATCCTGAGGGGCATCAATTTCAGCCTGACCAAAGGTGAAGTGCTCGCCGTCGTTGGCCCCAGCGCCAGTGGTAAATCAACGCTGGCCAAGGCGCTGGTCGGGGTATGGCCGGCCATGGGCGGGTCGGTGCGCCTGGACGACGCCGAGATCAGTCAATGGTCCCACGACGCCCTGGGCCCGCACCTTGGATACCTGCCGCAGGACATCGAGCTGTTCGACGGCAGTGTGGCCGACAACATTGCCCGCTTCGGCGAGCAGGACGCCGACAAGATCATCGCCGCAGGGTGTCACGCCGGCATTCACGAGATGATCCTCAAATTCCCCAAGGGTTACGATACGCCGCTGGGCCCCGGAGGGCTTGGCTTGTCCGGTGGACAAAAGCAACGCCTCGGCCTGGCTCGCGCGCTCTATGGGCACCCTTCGCTGATCGTGCTCGATGAACCCAACTCCAATCTCGATGAAGCCGGAGAGGTGGCGCTGGTGCAGGCCATCAATGCGCTCAAGGCTACTGGCAGCACCGTGGTGCTGATTACCCACCGGCCGAATGTGCTGGCAGTGGTTGATCACATCCTGGTGCTCAAGGACGGTACTCAACATGCATTCGGTCCAAGGGATCGGTTGCTCAAGGCATTGAGACCGGGGCCAAGACCGGCCGCGGTCAGGGAGGCTGGCGGAGATGCGTGATCTGACCCCAGAGGCACAAACGTACAGCGAGCATGGGCTGAGTGCGCGCGGCACCACAGTGCAGCCACGCGCCAGCACCGACGCCGGGGGCGCGGCACGCTATGGTGTGGGTTTCCTGGTCCTGACACTGGGCGGTTTCCTGCTCTGGGCCTGTCTGGCGCCACTCGACCAGGGTGTCGTGGGCAGCGGCACCGTGGTGGTGGCGGGCGAACGCAAGGCTGTGCAGTCGTTGGTCGGTGGGGTGGTAGAAAAGCTGCTGGTCAGCGATGGCGAGCGCGTCACCCAGGGACAGTTGCTGGTCCAGCTCAATACGGTGCAGGCGCAGGCGCAACTGGACGTGACTTTGGGCAAGTTGCTCAATGATCGTAGCGTCGAGGCGCGGTTGATCGCCGAGCGCCTGGGTTCAGCCGAGATCCAATGGCCCATTGAACTGCTGGAGCGTGCCGACGAGCCGCGGGTCAAGGCCGCCATGGCCTTACAGAGCCAGCTGTTTCTGACCCGCCGTGCAGAACTGGGCAGCCGTTTGCAGATCATCGAACACGAAGCCGCGGCCTTGCAGCAGCAATTGCTCGGCTACGAGGGCGTCAAGCGCAACTACGACGCGCAGATGCACTTCCAGCAGCAGGAGCTGGAAGGCCTGCGCAATCTTGCCCGTGAAGGTTACATTCCGCGTAACAAACTGCTCGAGGCCGAGCGCAATGCAGCCCAATTGGCTGGACAGATTTCCTCCGGAGTGGGCGATGTTGGCAGGACCCGCCAGGCGATCAGCGAAAGCCGGCTCAAGGCCTTGCAGGTGCAGCAGGAATTTCGCCGCGATGCCGAAACGCAGCTCAGCGAAGTCTCTGCCGAGGCGGCCGGTTATGCCGATCAGATTCATGCCTTGCAGTTTGAAGTCGACAACGGCGCGATCCGTGCGCCGGTATCCGGACAGGTCATGGACGTGAGCATTCACACGGTCGGGGGCGTTGCGCAGGCTGGCCAAACCCTGATGCAGGTGGTACCGCTGGATGCGCCGATGGCGATCACCGCGCGTTTCGAGCCGCTGATGGCCAATAAGCTACGCCCGGGTTTGCCGGTGCATGTGCATTTCACTGCCCTGCAACGGGTGGATACGCCGACGGTCACCGGCACTGTGACTACGGTGTCGGCGGACCAGTTGATCAATGAACAGACCCACCAGCCGTACTTTTCCGCCAAGGTTGAAATTCCCGCCGACACCGTCGCCTCGCTGCAGGCCGCTGGTCTGCTGGTGCGCCCCGGCATGCTCGCCGATGTCACGGTGGTGACGGGGGAACGCACCTTGATGAATTACCTGATGAAACCTTTGCGTGAGCGCTTGCTTGCGGCCTTCAAAGAGGAATGAGCGTGAAGCCAGTCCTGCACTGGCAGCGCGACTGGCCGTGGTGAATTGTGGCGAGGGGATAAATCCCCTCGCCACATTAGTCTGTGTTGGTCTTTGATTTTCAGGCACCGAAAAAACCCTGCGGGAGCGAGCCTGCTCGCGATGACGGCGGTACGTTCAGCATGGAAGCTGATTGACCGACCGCTATCGCGAGCAGGCTCCCTCACATCAGGTCAGGCTGTGAAATCGCTGGCCTGCAGCTCCTTGACGCCCACCATCTCGAATTCGAACTCGGGGGTGACGTCGGCGTTGACGCTGCCGGAGAGGATGCCGTCGGCAAAGCGTAGTTGGCCAGTGGCGTTGGTGGGGTCGAAGGCGTTGCTGCCAATGAACATGAATGCGTCGACGGTGGCGGTCAGCGGGTTGGCGTCCAGGCTGGTGAAATCCAGATGATCACCCTCAGTGGTCTTGAAACCGCTAATCACATCGCGTAAAGCCCCGACGCCCATGTCCGACAGCGCTCCAAACGCGTAGGTGTCCGCGCCAGTGCCGCCGGTGAGGTTGTCGGTGCCTGCGCCGCCGATCAGTCGGTCATCGCCCGAACGACCCACCAGGGTGTCGTTACCGGCACCACCGTTCAGGATATTCGCGGCGCTGTTGCCCGACAGACTGTCGGCGTTGGCGCTTCCCGTCACGTTTTCGAGGAATTTCAAGGTGTCGAGCCCCGACCCCGCGGTGTTTTGTTGTGCGGACGTTGATAGGTTTACAGTAACGCCCGCCAGGGCCCGCTCGAAGGACACTGTGTCGTTGCCATCGCGTCCGTCCAGCACATTGTTGCCGGCACCGGCGAACAGCGTGTTGTCCAGCGCATTGCCTGTCCCATTGGCGGCTCCAGCGCTATCGACATACAGATTCTCGACGTTGCTGCCGAGGGTATAGGCCGCCAGGCTGCTGTGCACGTTGTCGACTCCTCCAGGCACCGCATTGCTGTTGGTCTCGATCGCGGTGTCGTCGACATTGTCGACATAGTAGGTGTCGTCACCATCGCCACCGCTCATGCTGTCGGCCCCTGCGGCACCATCGAGCACGTTGTCGGCAGCATTGCCGGTGATGAAGTTACGCCGCTCATTGCCGGTGCCGTCGATTTCCGACACGCCGGTGAGCACCAGATTCTCGAGATTGGCGCCCAGCGTCCAGCTGACCGAGGCCTGCACGGTATCAATCTGCGCGGTCGAGGTGTTGGTTTCCTCCACACTGTCGAACGCGTTATCGACCACGTAGATGTCGTTGCCATCGCCACCGGTCATTGTGTCGGCGCCCAAGTCGCCATCCAGTGTGTCGTTGCCCGAGCTGCCCACCAAGGTATCCGCTTGATCAGTGCCGGCAATCATCCCGCCCTGGTTCTGAGCGTTGTCGAAAATGGCCTGCACGCTGTTGTTGTCGGTGGGATTGCCCTGGAAGCCCAGGTCATTGGCAATGTAATCGGCCAGGCGTTGGCCAACGATTTCCGCTGATTCCTCGTGCAGGTGCCAGACGTCATCGGGATAGACCAGCGGATCGACTTCGTAGCGCAAGGGCAGGTCGGTGTAGTCCACCGCAAGCTTGACGTCGGCGCGCTCGGCGGCGATGGCCTCCTGGGTGGCGCGGACATAGCCAACCCCCGCAACGATTGAGGCAATCTTCTCTTCCGAATAACCACGGGCACGCGCAGCGTCCTGCTCGTAGTGACCGGTTTCCATCATGTACACGCTGAAGTTGCCGAACTGGGCATGCAGGTAATCAAACACATTCAGGGTCGCGGCCTTGTAGGCCGATGCTGCTGCGGCTTTGTCCGTGGAGCGGCCAATCTCCTGAGCGGCTTCCTCGCCCTGGCCCCAGATGATGCCCATGGTGACGTTATCGATGGATTTGAGTTCGGTGAGCTGGTCCTGCAGCAACGCCACGGCACGCAACAGTGCAGGCCCGGGTTGGTTAGTGTCGGTCAGCCACCAGCACAACTTGAGTTCCTCGGCGCCCAAGGTCGACAGGCCATTGACCGTGCTGCCACCCACCGCGATGTCGATGCCATTGCCATCGGCGTCGGTGAACTGGCTGCGCACGTCATAGGGGGTGTAGCGGTCCAGGTCTTTTACCAGCATCGAGGTGCCGGATTCATCGTCGTCCTCCGTCATGCGCAAAAGGCGCGCATTGGATTGGCCGAGAGTGGGCAGGTAGAGGATGTCTTGCTGGGCGCGCTCGCCGAACACGAAATCACTGGCGGTCAGGGTGTCGAGGTAGTTGCCGTTGAGGGCGATTTCAAAGCGATTGCCATCGGTGTCGGCCTCGGCGGATTTGATGTAGGTCTTGTCGCCGGCCGCGTTGAGAGTCATGTACAGCGTGCCATTGCTGCCATCGCCGAGGCCGAGAAAACCCAGCGCTGAAACGTCGATCTTGTCGACGCCCGCGGTGAAGTCGTAGACCGTGTCGGTCGCCGTGACACCACCGGCGTCGTAGTCGCGGTAACTGTCGAGTACGTCGGTGTAGCGGAAGGCGTCGGCCCCGTCGCCGCCGTACAGCGAATCGCGTCCGCCGCCGCCGTCGACGATGTCCGCTCCTGTGCCGGCCTTGATGGTGTCGTTGCCACCGAGGCCGAGGATCAGGTCGGCGCCCGCCGTGCCGTCGAGGCTTTCGGCGTTGTTGCTGCCAGTGATGGTGTTGGCGGGCGCATCGGCCACCACCAGGGCGAAGCTGTCGCTGACCGACGCACCAGAAGGATCGGTGGCCTTGACCAGGACGTTGTAATTGCCCGACGCCGTGCTGATCGGCGTGCCGGAGAACGCCAGGCTGGTGGCGTTGAAACTCAGCCAAGCGGGCAGGGCGCTGCCGTCGGCGAGGGTCGCAGTGTAGGTCAGCACATCCTGGTTGGCGTCGGTGAAACTGTCGTGGGTTACGGTGTAGTTGAACGGCGAACTTTCGGTGGCGTTCTGGTCGAGAAGGGGGATGGCCACCACCGGCGCAACATTGCTGGGAGTGTTCTGGTCCGCGAAGACAAAATGATTGGCCGTCAGGCTGTTCACCAGGTTGCCCGCCAGCGACACTTCGAAACGGTTGCCATTGGCGTCGGCGGTGAGATCCTTGAGGTAGGTGCGGTTGCTCGAAGCGCTGTAGGTCACTTGCAGCGTGCCGTTCAGGCCATTGCCCAAGGCCGTGTAGCCGAGCGCCGAGACATCGATTTTGTCGGCGGTCACGTCGAAATCGAGGATCTGGTCACTGGCGCTGGTGGAAGCGGTGCGGTAGCTGTCGAGTTTTGAGGTGTAGCGGAATACATCGGCGCCCGCGCCGCCGGTGAGTTTGTCCGCGCCGGTGCCGCCGACCAGGATATCGTTGCCGGCGCCGCCATTAAGGGTGTCGTTACCAGCGCCACCGAACAGTTGTTCGTTGGCAGCGGTGCCCGTCAGCGTGTCGTTGTTCGGTGTGCCATTAATCACAGTGGGTGCAGCGGGTACGTCCTGTACAGCCAGCGTAAAACTGTCGCTGACGGTTGCGTTGCTGCCATCGGATGCAGTGACCTTGATGGAGTAATTGCCCGATGCCGTGTCGTTGGGCGTGCCGCTGAAACTACGGGTAGCGGTGTCGAAGGTCAGCCAACCGGGCAGGGCGCTGCCATCGGCCAGTTGGGCGGTGTAGCTGAGGCTGTCGTTATCCGCATCGGTAAAACTGGTGGCCGGCACGACGTAGCTGAACGGGGTGTTTTCGGTGGCGCTCTGATCCAGCAACGCCGTTGCCACCACCGGCGCGTGGTTGACCGTTGGCGAAGTGGCAAAGACAAAATTGGCGCTGGTCAGCTTGTCGAGATAATTGCCGTCCAGCGCTACCTCGAAACGGTTGCCATTGGCGTCGGCGGTCAGGGTTTTGATGTAAGTCTTGGTACCGGCAGTGTTGAGCACCAGGTACACGGTGTTGTTTTTGCCGTCACCCAGGCCGGTGAAACCCATGGCCGAGAGATCGATCTTATCGGCGGCGATATTGAAGTCAGTGATCAGGTCTCCAAGGTTGGCGCCGCCGGTGTTGTAGTTGCGGTAACTGTCCAGGCGGTTGGAGAACACAAAGGTGTCCGCCCCGGCGCCACCGGTAAGGGTATCCATGCCGGCGCCGCCGTCAATTTTGTCGTCGCCTGCACCGCCGCTGAGGCTGTCGTTGCCCGCCAGACCGAGCAGGGTGTCGGCCGAATCGCTACCCAACAGCGAATCGCTGCCGCTAGTGCCGGTGACCACCCGATTGAAAATGAAGTTGCTGGCGGTAAGGGTGCTCGCCAGGTTGCCCGACAGAATCAACTCGAAGCGATTGCCGCTGACGTCGGCATCGTAGTCCTTGATGTAGGTGCGGTCGTTGCCAGCGCTGTAGCTGACCTGCAAGGTGCCACCACGGCCATTGCCCAGGCCGGTGAAACCGAGGCCGGCGAGGTCGATCTTGTCCTGGGTGACGTCGAAGTCGGTGATGGTGTCATCGAAGCTTGCGGTTGCGTTGCGGTAACTGTCGGACTGGGCGACGAAACGAAACGTATCGGCACCCGTGCCGCCGGTGAGTTTGTCGATGCCCGCACCGCCCACTAGAATGTCGCCACCGGCCCCGCCATTGATAGTGTCGTTGCCGGCTGCGCCATAGAAAATTTCGCTGGCCGCGCTGCCCAGCAGAGTGTCGTTGCCAGCCGTGCCCTGCACGGTAGTCATTGGCACCGTGGCGCTGACGTAACTGCCGTCACCATAGACCAGTGTGGCGCCTTTGCTGGTATGGCTGATGGTGTTGCCGATGATGGCGTTGCGATCGGTGCCGTCTTCATTGCGCTCTGCAACACCGTAGGTCGACAGGTTGCTGCCGCTGATGATATTGCCCTGGATTGTGTTGTCGCTGCCGTTGAAGTACTTGCCGGACACGCCCAGCGTGTCGTCGTAGGACTGGATGATGATTTCCGGTACGGGGGCGCCCAGAGAGTTGTTGTTGAGTGTGTTGTCGATGATCTCGACATGGTTACTGCCGTAGATGCGGATCCCGGCGCTGGCGTTGTCGTGAATATCGACACCACTGACGGTTACATCGCTGGACAGCTTGACCAGCACGCCTTCAGCGCCGTTGCCGTACACCTCACCACCGGTGATGGTGATGTTGCTGGGGGAGGGGATGTCCTCGCTGCCGCGCTGCACCACGATGCCACTTCCGCCATTGTTGTAGGCAACATTGTTGGTGAGGGTGAAGTCGTGGGTGCTGGTGACGACGTTGAAACCGTGGCGGTCATTGTCGTAGGCGACGTTGTTTTCGAAGGTGCTGTCGCTGAGAAAGTCCGCAACGAAGCCGTCCAGGCCATTGCCGTGGGACACACTGTTCTTGATGACCATGTTGACGGTTTGCTCGTGGGGGTCGAAACCGTACCCGGAGCAATCCTTGATCTCGACGCTGTCGAGGGTGACGTTGGAGTCGTAACCTTCCTGACCGGGAATGTAGCCATTGAACCAGCCGTCGATCTTGCCGGTGGTGTTGTCGCGGTTACCGTCGATAGTGAGGTTGCTGACGCCAAAGTCATGGGTTTCTTCGCCATAGGCCGAGCGGATGACCCCCGTGATTTTGGTGTCGGAGCCGTCAGCCACCTTAACGGTCGTATCGCCCATGCCGTCGCCGTACAGATAGACGTTGCTCTTGAGCATCAGGCAGCCGTCGGAGGGTTCCTCACCTCCCGAAACAATATATGTCCCGGTCGGCATATACACCTGCCCACCGCCTGCAGCGGCCGCCGCATCAATCGCACTTTGTATCGCTGCCGTGTCGTCTGTGATGCCATCTCCTTTGGCGCCATAATTTTGCACATTGAAAATCATCAGCTTATCTCCGTATCGGGTAAGAACCTCGCTAGACGCCAATATTCCATCGACGACCACCGTGTTAGGACCCAGCGGAGTGCAAAAGTTGTGACCGCATATCGGGAGAGTGTCAAAAATCAGGTTTTACTGATCTACGGTTGTGAGGTGTTTCAAAAAAGTAACGCTTTGTTGACGCTTGCGCAGATTGCGAGCGATGCCTTTTGGGAGCGACTTGCTTGCGGTGTTCATAAGCGGCTGGCCCCCTGGATTCTGAGACCCGTTAGCCGGAAACCGGGTTAAAGTGTTCATCAATCTCTGTTCATAAGAACCCTCCACTCGATTTGCGTAGTCGCGCCAAGCGGTTCCAGCGAACGAACCGGGCCAAAAAACCGTATATCAATCGTTATGTGAAGAATGAATCGTCCGCTATTTGTTTCTCTAGATGGGCCCAAGGGAACCGGCAAAACCACACTGTTGGAGGCCGTTACGAAAGTACTGAGGGCAGACAACAAGAAGGTGATCCGACTTTGCGAGAAAAAAAGCGATCCCTTTAGGGGTGAAACAATGACCCTGGTTAACAAACTCGCCAGAAATCCCAGCAGGGATTTGGAGTTGGCGGTTTGTGAGCGCTTTGCTGATAGCCGTACCTGGATTTCCCGGCACGTGCTGACTAAACAGCCGCCAGGCAGCATCATCTTGATCGATCGCTGGTACCCGTCAGATGCCGCGTTTCGCCGGACAGTCCCGTTTGCAGAGATTCTACAGTTGAACATTGATCGAAACGTGCAAGTGCCAGACCTGCATGTCGGGGTTGTCACCGCGCCTGATATTTCATGGGCGAGAGCAGCGGCACGACAGCGTGGGCTGAGCAGTACTGTGATCCATAAGCTGGAAGAACATGCCGCTTGTACCAAATCGTTCGAGCGAGCAATTGCAGATCACGGCTGGGTTTTATGCCGTAATGAAGGAACGATCGAAGACGCAACGATGCAGGTAGTTTCTGAGATCTATAGAGTCCTTCGATGCCCGTAGGCGAAGTTCGCTGAGAGGCCCTTGGAAGAAGTTCCATCCAGACACATCATTTAACATAATATACATTACACGTAACAATGTGTTTCGGGATCAGCCCGGTTGCACGCAGATTTTGAAGCACTGATTCCCCCTCGATCCTCAATCTCTCGTCAGTTGCTCAATCAACCCTCCATGCTCTGGAAATTTGTCACTGAGCTTTTTCCTGTCGCCCATTTCCATGTCCGCAAAATGAAACTCTGGTGTTACCGCTTCACTGATCAAACCGAATCCCGTCGATCCCTTCATCAACCGCGAAGCTTTCCAGATGCCGCCTGGTACATGCAGCTGCAAACATTCTCCGGCCAAAACGTCGCTGCCCATCACGACAGTTTTTAATGTGCCGTCCGGGAAAATCAGGCTGTACTCAATGGCGTCGCCCAGGTGGTAGTAATGCATGATGTCGGATCGGTTCAGGTGAAACTGGCCGACGGGCGAATCTGTGGTCAACAGGTAATAGATGGAGCTCATCGTGTAACGTGGACCACCAATCGTCTCGACCAAAGGCTGTTGATCAGCCTGATAGGTTCTTCGGTAGTAACCACCCTCGACATGCGGTTCAAGATTAAGCGCGGTCACGAGTGCTTCACTGTTTAGCTGCAATGGCTGCTCCGAATGCCATGATGGCAAATAGCTATACTAAATAGCCCTTTAGTTAAGTTAATCAATAATCACACTGCACTGGTGTTCACCACTCGCGCGGTTCGAATGAACAATGCACGCACTTTTTCCCAGAAGTTTCCCCCCAGTACAAAAAAGCTGCCGATCAACATCAAGTCGCCCAACGCCTGGAGCTGCCAGATGTTTGGCCTGAGTCCGGGCCAGATACTGTCTACGTAGGGTTCCAGAAATGCCGAAATCAGCGGCAGACAAAACATCACGACACCGATCCAATGACGCCATGGCCCAACTTCGGTGTCGGTTGCCGGTGCCAGTTTAGACACGTAGCCAAATACAGTGCTTTTAAGCTGCTGAAACCCCGCCTTGCCCATGACAGCAATGACGATAATCAACAGCACTTTGTTACTGATAAACAGGACGCCGGTCAGCGCGGCGATCTTGGAACCCGGCATGTCGGTTGCCGCCATGATCGGCACCAACAGCCAGGAGCCGAGCATCAGACAAATGATCGCGATGCCCAGTTTGAATCGCCATCCAGCGGTATGGGGTGCATTCATGGCTGTCGTACCTGTTAAAAGGGTCAGATGTTTGGACAGCTTAGCAGTCAGTTGATCATTTGGACGTCTATGCTCCTGTGAACTTCCTTGGCTGGAAAACATGCATGCATCTGACGCGATCGGGACAACTGTTGCTGCTGGGTGTGCTCGGCTTGAGTGGCTGCGTACGTCTGGGGCCGGATTTTCAGTCGCCGAAGCCCACGTGGATCGAGCACTGGAGCTCCCCTGCCCTTGAGCAATCCAGTCAACGCAGCCTGAACCCGGATTTGCGTCAGTGGTGGCAAGTCTTCGGTGATCCCGTCCTCGATCGTCTGATTGCCGAAGCGGATACGAACAATTCGGATCTGAAAATCGCTGGTCTACGGGTCATGGAGGCTCGTGCGCAATTGGGGATTGCCCAAAGCGGACGCTATCCGCAACTGCAGCAAGCCAGCGCCGACAGTCTGTACTTCAACCGCCGACAATCCGGCGGGAACAATCCTCAGGACAGCCATTTCTGGCAGCACAGTGCCGGGTTCGACATTGGCTGGGAGCTGGACTTCTGGGGGCGTTTCAGCCGAGCGATCGAGTCGGCCGATGCCAGTTACTTCGCCGCCCATGCCAACTATGAAGACGTGCTCGTGCTGCTGCGCGCGCAGCTGGCGGATACGTACTTCTTGTTGCGCACCACCGAGGCACGCTTGCGGGTTGCAAGGGAAAACGCCAAACAGCAAAAGCGTAATTTCGAGATCACCGAAAAGCTGTTCAACAGCGGCCAACAAGCCGAACTCGACTTGCAGCAAGCCAGGACACAATACCTGGGCACCCTGAGCACCATCCCCAGCTTCGAGGATCAGTTGCTGCGCACGCGCAATGCGTTGGCGGTGTTGATTGGCCAGCCGCCCGGTGCGCTACCGCAACTCATCGACAATGAAGGACTGATCCCGCTGGTCGACCGCGCCGTGCTGCAGGACGTCCCGGCCAATCTGCTGCTGCGACGCCCCGATGTACGCGCCGCTGAACTGAATGTCGCGGCCCAATCGGCCTTGATCGGTGTGGCCGAAAGCGATTTCTACCCGTCGCTGACCTTATTGGGCAGCATCGTCTGGTCGGCCGACACGCTCAATGGCACCTCGAGAAGTCTGGACCTGATCGGTGGCCCCAGCCTGCGCTGGAACCTGTTCGACCATGGCCAGATCAGCAACAACGTGCGCGTGCAGGATGCGCGGTTGCAGCAGTTGATCGAGGCTTACCGCGACAAGGTTCGCCAGGCGGCTCGCGAGGCAGATGACGCCGCCAATGGGCTGATCAAATCCCTGGAGCGCGAAAGCATCCTGCGTGAGGCTGAAGTCGCCGCCAAACGTTCGTTGGTGCTGGCGAGCGCCCAGTATCGCGAAGGCTATTCCGACTTTCAGCGGGTGCTGGACGCGCAACGCGCATTGCTGGAGCAACAGGACAATTACCTGGTCAGCCGCAGCAATGCCGTGAGCAATGTGATCGCGCTGTATAAGGCGCTGGGCGGCGGTTGGTACAGCGCCCAGCCGATCGTTGATCCGGCCACCCGCCAGGACATGAAAAAACGCACGGACTGGGGCGATTTACTGGATGAGCCCGCAGCCGCCAAAAAAGGTAACGGACCATGAGTGATGCCGCGCAACCCTCCCCTGAGGCGCCCTCCTCCAAGGCGCCGGAACCGCCTGCCGACCCGGCGAAAAAAGGGCTCAAGTGGGTGCTGCTGTTGATCCTCCTGAGCCTGGCCTGGTATCTGTTGGCCGACCGATACACGCCTTATACGCAACAGGCTCGGGTCGGTGCCTTTGTCATTCCGGTGGCCGCGGAAGTGGCCGGTCGGGTCATTCGCGTCAACGTGCGCAACAATCAGGACGTGAAGGCGGGAGACGTGCTGTTCGAGGTCGATCCTCAGCCTTATCAGATCGCCGTCGACCGTGCGCGCGCAGACCTTGAGTCGACACGTCGCCAGATCGGCGCCAGTACCGCCGGCATTGCCTCGGCCCAGGCCAATTTGCGCGCCGCGCAAGCCAACGAACTCAAGGCTCGCCAGGACAATCAGCGCCTTGAGGGTTTGTACCGCGACGACCCCGGGACCATTTCCGTGCGCCTGCTCGAAGTGTCTCGGGCCAACCGCGAACAAGCGGTCAGCCAGGTCGCCGCTGCGCGTGCCGAAGTCCAGCGCGCGCGTGAGCAGGAAGGTGGCAGCGAGGAAGAGAACGCCTTGCTGCGCAGCGCAGCCACCGCGTTGTCGAAAGCCGAACTGGATCTGGCCAATACGCAGATTCGTGCGCGGTCGGCCGGGTTGATCACCGACCTGCGCACTGATGCCGGGCAGTTCGCTGCCGTTGGCACTCCGGTGATGACACTGATCGCGATCCACGATGTCTGGATCAGCGCGGACATGACCGAAAATAACCTCGGCCGGGTCAGGGTCGATACGCCGGTGGCAATCGTTCTGGATGCGCTGCCGGGCGAGGTGTTCGACGGGCGCGTGCGCAGTGTCGGTTACGGCGTCAGTGTCGGTCAGACGCCGCCACCCGGTACGTTGCCCACTGTGCAGAACAGCCGTGACTGGCTGCGCCCGGCGCAACGCTTTCCGGTGATCATCGAGTTTTCCGAAGACTCGATGGCCAAACTGCAAGACAGTCGCGCCATTCGTACCGGCGGCCAGGCTGAAGTCATGGCGTTCCCCACCGAGGGCAATCCTTTGAATCCACTCGGCCGCTTGTTTGTGGGCCTGATGAGCTGGCTGTCGTATGCCTACTGAGCGCACACCCCGGGAGCAGCGCGCATTGCGCCTGGCCACCGGCACCGCGATGTGCCTGGCGGCCAGTTTCGGTTTGGGATTGCCGATTCCGTTCATCGCGCCGGTGCTGGCGTTGTTGTTGCTCGCCAGCGTCAATCGTCCGCTGCCGTTTAAGGCTGGACTGGCGCTCGCGCTGATCGCAATGTTGACCACTGGTGTCGGCCTGTTGCTGATTCCGATCCTGCGTTATTACCCGGTCAGCGGCGTACTGTTGATCGGCGTGTGCCTGTTTATGGTGTTTCGTTTTGGGCTGCGCGGCGGCAACAATTTGATCGTCACGTTCCTGGTGATCGGCCTGACCATGATTTCCTCGGCCGGCGTTGCCGAGTTCGACCTCGCGGCGACGGTTATCGGGGCACTGGTCAAAGGATTGCTGCTGGCCGTAATGGTAGTCGGGCTGAGTCATTGGCTGTTTCCTGAACCTGCCAACGCACCGTCGCCGCCGGTCGCGCCGCCGATGCCGGCCGAAGAAGTCAGCCGCGTGGCGCTGCGTGCAACCCTGATTGTGCTGCCGGCGTTTTTACTGGCATTGATCGATCCGGCAAGCTATCTGCCGATCATCCTGAAGGCGGTCGGCCTGGGTCAGCAGAGTTCCACCACAGCCCGCAACGCCGGTCGCGAACTGGTCGGTTCGACCCTGCTCGCCGGTGTGTTGGCGGTGCTGTTCTGGAGTGCACTCAGCTTGTTTGTGCACCTCTGGATGTTTTTTCTGTGGATGCTGCTGTTCGGTCTGATCATTGCGCGCAAGCTCTACGCGCTGAGCCCGACAAGTTTAACCCCGGGGTTCTGGCTCAACAGCCTGATCACGATGATCATTCTGCTGGGCCAGTCGGTGCAGGACAGCATCGCAGGCAAGGACGTCTACACCGCATTCGCCGTGCGCATGGGACTGTTCATTCTGGTGACGCTGTATGCCTGCCTGATGGTGTATCTGCTGGATCAGCGACCGCCAAAACTCGCTCAGGGATTGACCTGATACCCCTTACCTTGCAGGCAACTGGTATAGGCCGTCGAGCTGGTCGAAGCGGCGGTTTTCTGCTGCTCCCGGCGCTCCTGGCGTTGACGCGAGCCACCGACCACCGCGCCTGCCGCTGCCGTTTCTTTGGCGCGATTCTGCCGATAATCCTGCTTTACATCGTCATCGACGCGGTCATAAAACTCGTCGTGCTGGCGCCCGCGAACCTGAGCTCCAGCGGCTCCTGCAGCGGCACCGACCGCCGCGCCTTTCAGGCGGCCACCGGATGTTGGCTGCGTCGATGAACTCTGACTGGCGGCCACGTTGTGGCACTCATTGATGTCCAGCTGTGTCTGTTGCGAGTTCTGCCCTTTCATCGGCACAACCGTTTCTGCCCGACTCTGAGTAGCGACAACCGACAGCGCGAGACACAGGCCAATGCAAGACAACCTGTTCATGAAAACCTCCTGGCATTTTTCTCAGCCATCAAGAGTGTAGATCACCCCCGCTCCCCCTCCTCCGACGGGTGACTGACGGCCCTCACTACACAGCGGTTTCGGAGTCATGCACGCCGAGAATTTGTGCGCCCCGCACTGATATGTTTATTTTCACACGGTTGCAATATGAAATAAAACGTGTCAATTATAGCTGCACACATTTCAGGGACTGCGACATCGCCAGATCGGACGGCTTCTACCCGAACCACCCAAACGCCCCTTCAAGGAGTCAACAAAATGAACAAAAGAGCACTTCTAGGCGCCATGGCACTGTGCGCAACAAGCTTCCTGGCGCATGCCGACGAAGACAGCCTGCGTATCGGTATCGAAGCCGCTTACCCTCCCTTCTCCTTCAAGACACCGGAGGGCAACGTCAGCGGTTTCGACTACGACATCGGCAATGCCCTGTGCGAAGAAATGAAGATCAAATGCGAGTGGGTCATCCAGGAATTCGACGGCATGATCCCGTCACTCAAGGTGCGCAAGATCGACGCCGTGCTGTCGTCGATGTCGATTACCGAAGACCGGATGAAGTCGGTCGACTTCAGCAAAAAGTACTACCACACGCCGGGCAAGTTCGCGATGAAGGCCGGCAACGTGATCAACGACCCGCTGATTGATCTCAAAGGCAAGAAAGTCGGCGTGCAACGCGCCTCGACTTACGACCGTTTCGCCACCGAACAGCTGGCGGAACGCGGGATCGAGGTGGTGCGCTATTCCTCGCAGAATGAGGCGTTCCTCGACCTGGCGTCGGGCCGTCTGGACGCGACGCTGGCCGACATCGTCAACACCAACGAAAGCTTTATCAAAACCGCGGCGGGCAAGGATTTCGCCCTGGTAGGGCCGGACATCAACGACCCGAAATATTTCGGTCGGGGCGCCGGGATCGCGGTGCGTAAAGGTGACAGTGCCAACGTTGCCCGCCTGAGTGCCGCCATTGACGCCATCCGCGAAAATGGCAAGTACCAGCAAGTGATGAGCAAGTACTTCGCGTTCGATATCTACGGCGAATAAGCCTTCACCCGCCACTCTGGCGCCGGCCCCCGGGCAGGCGTCGCTTTGGGCTTGTTTGCGCGCCTCACCGCGCTCGCTTGAGGAACTTCATCATGCTTCACGGCTACGGATC
This sequence comes from Pseudomonas sp. BF-R-01, assembly GCF_019946615.1. Taxonomy (NCBI): domain Bacteria; kingdom Pseudomonadati; phylum Pseudomonadota; class Gammaproteobacteria; order Pseudomonadales; family Pseudomonadaceae; genus Pseudomonas; species Pseudomonas sp. BF-R-01. Next base: position 63,853 of record NZ_JAGYFX010000002.1, on the reverse strand, counting down.
GAGCATTCTCGATGGCGCCTGGCTGACCGTTAACCTGGCCCTGACTTCCATGGCCATGGCGATAGCATTGGGTCTGCTGGGAGCGGCCTTTCGTTTGTCGCCACTGAAATGGCTGGCGATGCTGGGCGAAAGTTATACCACCCTGATTCGGGGCATTCCCGACCTGGTGTTGATCCTGCTGATTTTCTACGGCGGCCAGGATCTGGTGAACCGCGTCGCTCTTGCGCTCGGTTACACCCGCTATATCGATATCAATCCCTTTATCGCCGGTGTCTGCACCATGGGTTTCATTTTTGGTGCCTACCTGTCGGAAACCTTTCGCGGCGCGTTTATGGCGATCCCTAAAGGCCAGGCCGAGGCTGGAGCCGCTTATGGCATGAGGGGCACGCAAGTGTTCTGGCGAATTCTGGTGCCGCAGATGATTCGTTTCGCCCTTCCCGGCTTCACCAACAACTGGCTGGTGCTGACCAAATCCACCGCGCTGATCTCGGTCATCGGCTTGCAGGACATGATGTTCAAAGCCAAGAACGCTGCGGACGCCACCCACCAGCCGTTTACCTTTTTTCTCGCGGTAGCGGCGCTCTATCTGATGCTGACCAGCCTGTCATTGCTGGTGCTGCGCTATCTGGAAAAACACTACTCGGTCGGCATCAAAGCCGCCGAACTGTGATGGGGAGCAACCAATGATGCTCGACTACAACCTGATCTGGGAAAACCTGCCGCTGTATTTCAACGGCATCCTGGTGACGCTGAAAGTGCTGCTGATCTCCCTGGCCTTCGGCCTGGTCCTGGCCGTTCCGCTGGCGCTGATGCGGGTGTCTCGATCGCCGCTGATCAACTTTCCGGCCTGGCTTTATACCTACGTGATCCGCGGCACACCCATGCTGGTGCAGTTGTTCCTGATCTATTACGGCCTGGCGCAATTCGAATCGGTACGCCAAAGCGCGCTCTGGCCCTACCTGTCCAGTGCCACCTTTTGCGCGTGCCTGGCCTTCGCGATCAACACCAGTGCCTACAGCGCAGAGTTACTGGCCGGCAGTTTGAAGGCCACGGCTCATGGCGAGATCGAAGCGGCCAAAGCCATGGGCATGTCGCGCGTGACGTTGTACCGCCGCATTCTGCTGCCGTCGGCCTTGCGCCGGGCGCTGCCGCAGTACAGCAACGAAGTGCTGATGATGCTGCAAACCACCAGCCTGGCGTCGATCGTCACTCTGGTGGATATCACTGGGGCCGCGCGAACAGTCAGTTCGCGGTTCTACCTGCCGTTCGAGGCGTTCATCACTGCCGGCCTTATCTACCTGGCCTTGACCTTCATCCTGGTTCGTCTGTTCAAGTTGGCCGAGCGCCGCTGGCTGGCATACCTGGCACCGCGCAAGCATTAAGGAGCTGTTATGGAGCACATTGAATACCTGTTGCCGTGGAGTGCTTCGGGCACCGAGCGGCGCCTGTCACTGTTTCGCTTTGGCAGCGGGCCGCGCAAGGCTTACATCCAGGCCTCCCTGCATGCCGACGAGTTGCCGGGGATGCGCGTGGCGGTGGAACTCAAACGTCGTCTGCGAGTGCTGGAAGATCAAGGTCGCCTGAACGGGGTCGTCGAGTTGGTGCCGATGTCCAACCCCATCGGCATCGCCCAGATGTTCCAGGCGACCCATCAAGGTCGCTTCGAGTTCTCCAGCGGCAAGAATTTCAATCGTGATTTTCCGGAGTTGACCGAAGCTGTGGCTGCATTGGTGAAAGGCCAACTGGGCGCCGACGCCGACGTCAACACTGCGCTGATCCGTCGTGCCATGGCCGATGTCCTCGCCGACATACCGCCAGCCACTTCGGAACTCGATGGCCTGCGTCGCCTGCTGTTGCAGCATGCGTGTGACGCCGACGTGGTGCTGGACCTGCACTGCGACTTCGAATCAATCATGCTGCTTTATGCCATGCCGCAACACTGGCCACGTTTGCGCTCATTGGCCGCACGCCTGGGCGCCGGTGCCGCCCTGCTGGCCGAAGATGCTGGCGGCAGCGCCTTCGATGAAGCCTGTGCGATCCCTTGGTTACGCCTGGCCGAGCTGTTTCCCGAAGCGGCTATCCCAATGGCGTGCGTCGCCACAACCATCGAATTGCGTGGCATGGCCGACACCGAGCGCGAGCAATGTGTCGACAGCGCCGAGGCCATTCTTGGCTATCTCGCCGAACAAGGGCTGATCAGCGGGGACTGGCCCCAGGCCCCGATATCCGCTTGTGAAGCAACGCCATTCGCCGGGACGCAATATGCCTACGCGCCGCACCCTGGTGTGGTGAGTTTCCTGCAACCGCTGGGCGCCCGGGTCAAGGTTGGCGATCCACTGTTTGAAGTGCTTGACCCGCTGAACGATCGCCACAGCATCGTGCGCGCCAGCACCGACGGCATCCTTTATGCCCGCGAACGTCTGCGTTTTGCCCAACCCGGTTTGTGGCTGGCCAAAGTCGCCGGCACCCGCCTGATTCGCCAGGGCCGCTTACTCAGCGACTGACACCAGAGAGTGAACAGAATGTACAAACTTGAAATCCAGAACCTGCACAAAAGCTACGGCGCCCACGAAGTGCTCAAGGGCGTATCCCTGGAAGCGAAAGCGGGCGACGTCATCAGCATCATCGGTTCCAGCGGCTCAGGCAAAAGCACCTTCCTGCGCTGCATCAACCTGCTGGAACAGCCGAACGCGGGCAACATCGTGCTCAATGGCGAGCAGCTCAAACTGGTGAACAACAAACTCGGTGGCCTGAAGGCTGCCGAACCCCGGCAGTTGCAGCGCATGCGTTCGCGACTGTCGATGGTGTTTCAGCACTTCAATCTCTGGTCGCACATGAGTGCCCTTGAAAACGTCATGGAAGCCCCGGTGCATGTGCAGGGGCTGGGCAAGAAAGAAGCGCGGGAAAAGGCCGAGCATTACTTGAACAAAGTCGGCGTGGCGCACCGCATGAACGCGTGGCCGGCGCATATGTCGGGTGGCGAGCAGCAGCGCGTGGCGATCGCACGTGCGTTGGCCATGGAACCGGAAGTGATGCTGTTTGATGAACCAACGTCGGCACTCGACCCCGAGCTGGTCGGCGAAGTGCTGAAGGTCATGCAGGACCTCGCTCAGGAAGGCCGCACCATGGTGGTGGTGACCCACGAAATGGGTTTTGCCCGGGAAGTCTCCAATCAACTGGTGTTCCTGCATAAGGGCCTGGTCGAAGAGCGCGGTGATCCGCGTGAGGTGCTGGTAAAACCACAGTCCGAACGGCTGCAACAGTTTTTGGCCGGCAGCTTGAAGTAATCCGCGCGTTTGCGTCACCGACCCTCGCCCTTGCGCTGCACGCCGAGGGTCGGCTTCGGATACACTCGCGCCAACCTCATGCCAGGCCTTCTCTAATTCTCAGGAAATGTTGAGCCGGATATGCCGACCCCATCGAAAGACACCACGGTCTATGCCGCGCCGGTCATGCGCAAACTGGCGGAAACCGTTTCCGAATTGCCGCCGTCACTGCGCAAGGTGGCCGACTTCATTCTGCGCCACCCGCTGAAGGCGGCGACGCTGACCATTGAAGAGATGGCTCACGTCACGTCCACCTCACCCGCAGCGGTAAACCGCCTGGCCAAAGCCCTGAACCTCGGCGGCTACACCGGCATGAAGGCCGAGCTGGTGGCGACGTTGCAGCAAATGGTCTCGCCCGTCGACAAGCTGCGCAACGAACTGGCACATCGCCCCGACGGCGCGTTTGGGCTGCAGGAACAAATCCAGAGCGCCACCAGTAACCTGGCGACGGCGGCGACCAACAACCATGAAGACACGTTTGAAGCGTTCGTCACCAGCCTGATCAACGCACGCAAAATCTACATTCTGGGGTTTGGCAACAGCGTCTATTTTGCCGGCCTCGCCGCCTCGACGCTGATGCCGTTCTGTGCGGACGCCACCGCTATCAGCATGGAGGGCGGTAACGAAAACGCCGCTTACCGTCTGGCCGCGATTACCGACCAGGACGTCTTGCTGGCGATTGCCCTGCCGCGTTACTCGCTCGACACCCTGCAACTCGCCCGTTTCGCCCATGAACGCGGGGCCAAGGTGCTGGCAATCACCGATTCGCCTGCGTCGCCGCTGACCAGCGTTGCCGATCACGTTCTGTTCGCCCCGGCCGATCACCCGGTCATGACCAGTTCCAACATCGCCGTACTTGCCTTGATCGAAGGGTTGGTCGCTGGGGTGATGGCGCGCAACAAGGAAGCCGTCAAACTGGCGACCGAGTTGACCGAAAGCGTTATGGCTTACCTGCACATCCCCGGCAGCACTAAATCGCCCAAAGCCACCAAGCCACGCTGAGCAGTGATCGGCTCAGCGGCTTGATGCCCGACCGGTTTTGCGCGCGAGGGTCTGACTGGGAAGCTCTTTGAACAACGCTCGGTAGCTGCTGGAAAACCGCCCCAAATGCCAGAACGACCACTGCATCGCCACTTCGGCCACGGTGGTTTCCATCGGCGAGCGATTGAGCAGTTCGCGGTGGGCGCTATTGAGTCGGCGCAGACGCAGCCAATGGGTCGGTGTCATGCCAGTGTACGCCTTGAACGCGTGCTGCAACTGACGCAATGACACCCCGGCAACCCGGGAAAGCTCCAGCAGGTTCAGGGTTTCTTCCGGGGAATCGGCCGCCCATTCACCAATGCGCTTCATCACCGCCCGCTCATCAGCGCGGCGCTGCAAACCGCCGCGATCCAGGCAGACCGAGGCGTTGTCGAGGATGTACAGGCAGTCTTCCAGCAACTGCTGGGTCAAGGCCTCTTTGCTCGGCGGATCGAGGGTTTGCGCCAACCGGGTCAAGGTCCCGCTGAGCCAGCGGCTGAACAGCGCGTTCTGCCCCGAATTCAGCGGCGCCATGAACAAACCTTCGAGCCTGGCGACATTCAGACCGTGACGCTGAACGAACTCCGGCCCGAACACCACGGCGATTTCCTGGTAGTTCTCCGGCGTGATCCAGATGTTGCGGCTTTCTTCATTCAGCACGTACAGCGCGTTGTCACTGCGATCGAAACAGAACGCCAGTGCACCCTCGGGCGCGCTGAAATTCTGCTCGACCCGGGTGTTCATGTGTTCCTCGTAAATCTCTACGCCCTGCAGGTCGAGGTAACGCACCCGCCCGGCGAAATGCCCCGGAGACATCTGCTGGTAATGCTGGACCCAACCGGGGGTGGCGCGGATTTGCTCGGCGACATCGGCGGTATCGAACGCTTGGACCTGTAATGGATTGCACGCTGTCATGGGTGACCTTACGCACTCGTTTGGTGCGTTTTGGTGCTGCTGAAAGTGGATAGATGGAACGTCAAGGCTCGCCCAAGATAGTCGTCAACGCGTCCCAGGGGAAGTGTGTGGCGGATGAAACCACCCTCCCCGGCGTTAATAAAACCAATAACGAGGTCTTTATGAATGTCCCTTTCGATCAGCTGCTCACGTGGCTGAAAGATCACAAGATTACCGAAGTCGAGTGTGTCGTCAGCGACCTGACCGGCATTGCACGCGGCAAAATTGCGCCCACCAACAAGTTCCTGCATGAGCGAGGCATGCGCCTGCCGGAAAGTGTGCTGTTGCAAACGGTAACCGGGGACTTTGTCGACGATGACATCTACTACGACCTGCTCGACCCGGCCGACATCGACATGGTGTGCAAGCCGGTTTCCGATGCGGTGTACGTGATCCCGTGGGCCATCGAGCCCACAGCAATCGTGATCCACGACACCTTCGACAAGTTCGGCAACCCGATCGAACTGTCGCCGCGCAACGTGCTGAAGAAAGTCTTGCAGTTGTACACCGACAAAGGCTGGAAGCCGATTGTCGCGCCGGAAATGGAGTTTTACCTGACCCAGCGCTGCGAAGACCCGGACTTGCCGCTCAAGGCGCCGATGGGCCGTTCGGGCCGTGCGGAAAGTGGGCGTCAGTCGTTTTCCATCGACGCTGCCAACGAATTCGACCCGCTGTTTGAAGACGTCTACGACTGGTGCGAATTGCAAGGCCTGGACCTCGACACGCTGATCCACGAAGACGGCCCGGCGCAGATGGAAATCAATTTCCGTCATGGCGACGCGCTGGACCTGGCCGACCAGATCACCGTGTTCAAACGCACCATGCGCGAGGCAGCGCTCAAGCACAATGTTGCGGCGACGTTCATGGCCAAGCCGATTGGCGACGAGCCGGGCAGCGCCATGCACATTCACCAGAGTGTGGTGGACATCGCCACCGGCCAGCCGATCTTCGCCAATGCCGACGGGCAGATGAGCGAGCTGTTCCTGCATTACATCGGCGGCCTGCAGAAATACATCCCCAAAGTGCTGCCGATGTTCGCACCCAACGTGAACTCGTTCCGCCGCTTCCTGCCGGATACCTCGGCGCCGGTGAACGTTGAATGGGGCGAAGAAAACCGCACCGTGGGCTTGCGTGTGCCGACCTCCAGCCCTGAGGCGATGCGCGTGGAAAACCGCTTGCCCGGCGCCGATGCCAACCCGTATCTGGCCATCGCCGCCAGCCTGTTGTGCGGTTACCTCGGCATGGTCGAGCGCATCGAGCCGAGCGCTGCGGTACAGGGCCGAGCCTACGAACGACGCAACCTGCGCCTGCCGATCACCATCGAGGACGCGCTGACGCAGATGGAAGAATGCGAAACCATCGAGCGTTATCTGGGCAGCAAGTTTGTCCGCGGTTACGTCGCGGTCAAGCGAGCGGAGCACGAGAACTTCAAGCGCGTGATCAGCTCGTGGGAGCGGGAGTTTTTGCTTCTTAGTGTCTGAAAACCACACGAGATCACACATTCGTGTAGGAGCGAGGCTTGCCCGCGAAGAGTCCAGCACATTCAACATCGCCGTTGGCTGGCAGTCCGCCTTCGCGGGCAAGCCTCGCTCCTACAAGAATCCAACAACTCCAAGAGGTGTCGATATGCGTCTATTGAAATCCGTGGTCCCGGTCGCGCTGGCCCTGTTGTTCAGCGCTGTTGCCCAGGCTCAACCACAGGTCAGCGTCTACAACTGGACCGATTACATCGGCGAAACCACCCTCGCCGACTTCCAGGCCAAATCCGGAATCAAGGTGATCTACGACGTTTTCGATTCCAACGAAACCCTGGAGGGCAAACTGCTCGCCGGTCGTACCGGGTATGACGTGGTGGTGCCGTCCAACCACTTCCTCGCGCGCCAGGTGAAGGCCGGCGCGTTCCTCAAGCTGGATCGCGCACAGCTGCCGAACTTCAAGAACCTCGACCCGAAACTGCTGGCGCTACTGGAGAAAAACGATCCGGGCAACGAGCATTCGGTGCCTTACCTGTGGGGCACCAATGGCATCGGCTACAACGTCGACAAGGTCAAACAAGTGCTGGGCATCGATCACATCGACTCCTGGGCCGTGCTGTTCGAACCGGAAAATATCAAGAAGCTCAGCCAGTGCGGCGTGTCGATGATGGACTCGGCGGATGAAGTCTTCCCCGCGATCCTCAATTACATGGGCATGGACCCGCGCAGCGAAAATCCCGAGGACTACAAGAAGGCCGAAGCCAAGTTGCTGAGCATCCGGCCTTACATCACTTACTTCCACTCATCCAAGTACGTGTCGGACCTGGCCAACGGCGACATCTGCGTGGCGTTCGGTTATTCCGGCGACGTGTTCCAGGCTGCCAACCGCGCCAAGGAAGCCAAGAACGGCGTGAACATCGCCTACGCGATTCCGAAGGAAGGCAGCAACCTGTGGTTCGATTTGCTGGCGATTCCTGCCGACGCCAGCAACACGAAAGAGGCGCACGCCTTCATCAACTACCTGCTCGACCCACAAGTGATCGCCAAGGTCAGCGCCTCGGTCGGTTACGCCAACCCCAACCCGGCCGCCAAGCAATTCATGGACCCTGAGTTGGTGAACAATCCCGAGGTTTACCCGCCTCAGGAAGTGCTCGACAAGCTCTACATCTCGACCACCCCGCCCCAGGCGATCATGCGGCTGATGACCCGTTCCTGGAGCAAAGTGAAGTCCAACAAATGAATCAGTACAACCACGAACATGCGCGCTCCTATTACGCGGCATCGGCTCATACGCTGACGCCCTTCCCTGCGCTGGAAGATGACCTTGTCGCCGATGTCTGCGTGATCGGCGGCGGGTTTACCGGGGTCAACACGGCTATCGAACTGGCTCAGCGCGGGCTCTCGGTTATTTTGCTGGAAGCCCGGCGGATCGGCTGGGGCGCCAGCGGGCGCAACGGTGGCCAGTTGATCCGCGGCATTGGCCATGACGTCAGCGGTTTCGCCCGGCACATCGGTGTAGAAGGCGTGCGTTACCTGGAGCGCGCGGGGACCGAATCGGTCGAGCTGGTGGGCAAGCGCATCCGCGAGCACGGCATCGATTGCGACCTGCGCTGGGGTTTTTGCGAACTGGCCAACACCAAGGCACAGTTCGCGGCGTTCAAGGCTGAGCAGGAAGGCCTTGTCGAGTCGGGTTACGCCCATGAAACGCGATTGGTCGGGCCGGAGCAGATCCGTGAACACGTAGTGAATTCAGGCGTGTATGCCGGTGGCCTGGTGGACATGGGTTCGGGGCATTTGCACCCGCTCAATCTGGTGCTCGGCGAAGCGCGACTGGCGCGGTCGCTTGGGGTGCAGATCTTCGAACAGAGCCCGGTGCTGGAGTTGATTCATGGCAATACCGTGCAGGTGCGTTGTGCCGGGGGCACGGTGCGCGCCGGCAGCCTGGTGCTGGCGTGTAACGCGCACCTGGACGAACTCGAACCGAAGCTCAGCGGCAAGGTGCTTCCGGCGGGCAGCTACATCATCGCCACCGAGCCTTTGGCGCCTGACGTCGCAACGCAGTTGATCCCGCAGAACCTGGCGCTGTGCGACCAGAAAGTCGGCCTGGATTACTACCGGCTCTCGGCGGACCGGCGTTTGCTGTTCGGCGGTGCCTGCCATTATTCCGGGCGTGATCCGGCAGACATCGCCGCCTACATGCGCCCGCAAATGCTCAAGGTGTTCCCGCAACTGGCCGATGTGCGCATTGATTTTCAATGGGGCGGCAAGATTGGTATCACCGCCAATCGCTTCCCGCAGGTCGGGCGCTTGAACCAGCATCCGAACGTGTTCTACGCACAGGGTTATTCCGGTCACGGCCTGAACGTGACCCACTGGTGCGCCAAACTGCTGGGCGAAGCGATTCATGCCGGGCACAGCCAAGGCTTTGACGTATTCAGCGCCGTGCCCCACATGACCTTCCCCGGCGGCCCGAAACTGCGCTCACCGCTGCTGGCCCTCGGCATGTTCTGGTATCGCCTGCGCGAAATCCTCGGCTAAAACCCCCACCCCTTGCTGGCGATGGCGCCCTCAAGATAACCGCAAGCCTCAAGACCCGATCGCCGGCAAGCCGGCTCCTACAATGGCCGTGCGCAGCCGATCCACCGGGTAAACACCAAACCCTGTAGGAGCCAGCTTGCTGGCGATGGCGCCCTCAACATAACCGCAAGCCTCAAGGCCCAATCGCCGGCAAGCCGGCTCCTACAATGGCCGTGCGCAGCCGATCAACGGGGTGAACACAAAACCCTGTAGGAGCCAGCTTGCTGGCGATGGCGTCCTCAAGATAATCGCAAGCCTCAAGGCCCAATCGCCGGCAAGCCGGCTCCTACAATGGCCGTGCGCAGCCAATCAACGGGGTGAACACAAAACCCTGTAGGAGCCAGCTTGCTGGCGATGGCGTCCTCAACATAACCGCAAGCCTCAAGGCCCGATCGCCAGCAAGCCGGCTCCTACAATATCCGTGCGCAGCCGATCCACGGGGTGAACACAAAACCCTGTAGGAGCCGGCTTGCTGGCGATGGCGCCCTCAACATCACCGCAAGCCTCAAGGCCCCATCGCCGGCAAGCCGGCTCCTACAATGGCCGTGCGCAGCCGATCCACCGGGTAAACACCAAACCCTGTAGGAGCCGGCTTGCTGGCGATGGCGGCCGCAAGATCAGTGCAGGACTCGAGGCCCGATCACCAGCAAGTCAGCTTTAAGTCCGCCTTTTAATTTGCTCAATCGCAAGGCACTTCTATATTGAGGATGTGCTCTGACTTTCCTGCCTCCTGGCGAGTGCGGCCTATGGCTACGACTGACCAACTGATCATCTGCGAGCACTGCGACTGCGTGTATCAAAAAGTCACGCTCGCCAAACATCAGAAAACCCTCTGTACGCGCTGCGGCGGCGTGCTTCAGCGCTATAACGGCCTGACGGTGGAGCAGCGGCTGGCGCTGACCGTCACCGCGCTGATGCTGTGGATTTTCGCCAATTTCTACCCGGTCATGAGCATCAGCCTGCAAGGCCTGAAAAACAGCGCGACGCTGTGGGATTCGGTACAGGCCCTGAGTCTGGGCCCGATTACCTTCATCGCGATGGTGGCGGCAATCGCCATGATCATCGCGCCGATTTTCCAGTTGCTGCTGCTGATCTGGGTCCTGAGTTTTGCCCTCGCCTCCCGTCGTTCGCCGGGTTTCAGATTCTGTATGCGCTGGCTGGAAACCCTGCGGCCCTGGAGCATGCTGGAAGTCTGCCTGCTGGGGGCGATGGTCGCGGTGATCAAGCTCGCCGGGTTGCTCGACGTCCTGCCTGGTATCGGCCTGTTCGCCCTGGCCATTCTCAGCCTGATGATGATCCGCATCGCCGGGCGCGATGTCCGTGAACTGTGGGATGTCTTATGACTACGCCACCAGTCGCCAGCGAACTCAACCTGTGTCTCTGCCACAGCTGCGGCCTGGCCTGTGACATGACCGGCGACCCCCACGAATGCGAACGCTGCGGTGCGCCGCTGCATCGGCGCAAAACCAACGCCCTGACCCGAACCTGGGCCTACTTGATCACGTCATTGGTGTTTTACATCCCGGCCAATGTGTTGCCGGTGATGAACACCAAAATGGTCGGCAGCGGCGCGGACAGCACAATCATGGGTGGTGTGCTGGATTTCTGGCAGCACGGCGCCTGGGACATCGCCCTGATCATTTTCATTGCCAGCATCGCGGTGCCGGGCATCAAGTTCGTCGCCCTGTCGTTATTGCTGGTGACCGTTCAGCGCGACAGTGATTGGGCGCGCAAGGAGCGCTCAAAAATGTACCGTTTCGTCGAGCTCATCGGTTATTGGTCGATGCTCGACGTGATCGTGGTCGCCCTGGTGGCTTCGTTGGTGAAGTTCCAGGCGCTGGCCGATATCGAACCGCGCGCGGGCATTCTGTTTTTTGGTCTGGTGGTGGTGTTCACCATGCTGTCGGCGATGAGTTTCGACCCACGTCTGATCTGGGATCAGCAACATTCCGAAAACGAGGAGGTCATGGATGAAGTCTCAAGCCGCTGACGGGCCGCAAGCTCCCGGGCAGGCCCCCATCAAGACCCGCCGCTACAGCGTTTCATTGGTGTGGATCGTGCCGATTGTCGCGGTGCTGGTGGGTATTTCGCTGGTGGTTCACAGCATTTTGCAGGAAGGACCGACCATCACCGTCACGTTCAAGACCGGTAGCGGCCTGACCGCCAACAAGACCGAGGTCAAATACCGCAACGTGGTGATCGGGCATGTCTCCGACGTGGAATTGAGCGGCGACCAGAAAAGCGTCAACGCCACCATCAAACTGTCCAAGCAGGCGGAAAGTTTCACCCGCGAAGACTCGCAATTCTGGGTGGTACGGCCCCGCATCGGTGCTGGCGGCGTGTCGGGCATCGATACACTGCTGTCCGGGGACTACATTGGCGCCGACATCGGCCAGGCCAATGCCCGGTCGAAGAATTTCACCGGGCTGGAAAATCCGCCCCCCATTACCTATGGCGAACCCGGAAAGCGCTTTACGCTGCACACCCAGGACCTGGGCTCGCTCGACATTGGTTCTCCCGTCTACTACCGCAAAATTCCGGTCGGCCAAGTGGTCGCCTATGCCCTGGATGCAGACGGCAAAGGGGTAAACCTCGAAGTCTTCATCCATTCGCCCAACGATGCCTTCGTCACCGATAACACCCGGTTCTGGAATGCCAGCGGCATTGATGTCAACGTCGGCGCCAACGGTTTTTCGGTGAAGACCGAGTCGCTCTCGTCCATCTTGGTGGGCGGCATCGCGTTCAGGGCGCCGGAATACAGCCCCAACGATAAACCGGCGCTAGAGGACAAAGGCTTCGAGCTGTTCGAAGACCAGCAAACCGCCCTCGCCCCACCCAGCGGCAAGGCGCAGTTCCTGAGTTTGCGTTTCGACCAGGCATTGCGCGGGTTGAAAGTCGGTGCGCCGGTGGAGTTCCTTGGCATCGAGTTTGGCAGGGTCGTGTCAGTCAATCTGGATTTCGACCCGAAAAAACGCAGCTTTCCGGTCAACGTCGGCATCGTGATCTACCCGCAACGCCTCGGCCAGGCCCACGCCAGAATGCTTGAAGCGTTGAAGCATGACCCCAATGACGAAGCCGCCGGCGTACGGTTGATGGGCAGCTTCATCGAAAACGGTCTGCGGGCCCAGGCCCGCAGCGGCAATCTGTTGACCGGCCAGTTGTACATCGCACTCGACTTCTACCCCAAAGCGGAGAAAGTCGTGTTCGACCCGACCGCCCGCCCCGTCAGCATTCCCACCATTCCTGGCAGCCTCGAACAGTTGCAGGAAAAACTCGAAGGCATGGTCACCAAGATCAACCAACTGCCCATCGAGCGCATCGCCGGCAACCTCGACAGCAACCTCGTAGAGCTGCGCAAGGGCCTCGCGCAATTCAACGCCAAGACCCTGCCTGGCGTGCAAACCACCCTGGCAGACGTCAGCAAAACCCTGCAATCGGCCAGCTCGACCCTCGCCGAAGACTCGCCGCAACGCGAGCAATTGACCCAGACCCTGGAAGAACTCGGGCGCATGTCGCGCTCCCTGCGTGAGCTCTCGGATTACCTGGGCCGGCATCCAGAGTCGCTGATTCGCGGTCGTCCCAATAACGCAGCACCGACGGACCTACAGGGCCCACCGCGCAACTGACCACAGGAGCAACACCCATGGCTTTTCCGCTGAAGATTACCTTGGTCACTGCGTGTCTACTGCTCGCCGCCTGCCGCAGTGACCCGATTCAGTTCCACACCCTGACCCCAGCACAATTGAGCGGCACCGCACGAGGCAACGGCGGGGAAATCCAGATCGAAAGCCTCAGCGTACCGGCCCAGGTCGATCGTCCGCAGATCGTCATTCGTCAGGGCAACAGCGGCGTGGCAATTCTCGAAACCCAATGGTGGGCTGCGAGTCTGGTGGACGAGTTGCGCAGTGCTCTGGTGGATCAACTGGCCAGCAGCAGTCCGAAGCGAAGAGTGTCAGTACGCCTGGAGGTGCAACGCTTCGACTCGATTCCCGGGCAGTACGGTTTGATCGACGTCAAATGGCGCCTGCGCAATCCTGGCGAAGGAGATAACACGCTGATTACCTGCCGCAGCACCTTGCAGACGCCTTCAGGCCCCTCCATTGATGACTTGGTGGTGGCCCAGCAAAACAACGTCAAACGCCTGGCCGCGTTGATCAGCCAGGCGGCAACCACTGCGCAGCGAGGCTGTCCGCCTGCCAACTGACACCGATACAGAACGCCCGATATGGTTTTCCCTCGATGGCAAAGCACGTAGGATGCCGGCCAACCACCGAGGCTGACCGATGTTCCATTCAGGCACTTTTCAGGGTTCCAGCGTCAGAATCCTGATTTATCTTCTGTTCACGATCCAGCTCATCTCCATGGGTGCGATGGAAATGAGCGGCCCGTTCTGGCCGGTCTACCTGCGTGGGCTGACCACGTCGGAATCGCTGTTCAGTTTCGCCAGCATCGCCGTGTACGTCGGCCCGATGCTGGGCATCATGCTGACCAGTGCCTTCTGGGGCCGGATCGGCGACCGTTATGGCCACAAGTTGATGATGATTCGTGCCTTGGCCGGTTTGTCGTTGACTCAGTTGGGGTTGGCACTGTGCAGCGATATCTGGGTGATTCTGCTGCTGCGCTTCCTGCAAGGCGCCTTTGCCGGGTATATCGCGCCAGCCCAGGCTTACGGGGTCAGTATCGAGGCGCCCTCACGGCGGGCCCGCCTGTTTGCGATCCTGCAAATCTCCACCAACGTCGGCTCGTTGCTCGGCGCAGTGGTCGGCGGTCTGATTCTCGATTACGCGACTTTTTTCTGGATCAATCTCATCGCTTCGGCGCTCTGCGCGGTGTGCACCGTGGTGGCGGCCGTGACGTTGCCGGATGTGCCTCCCGTGAAAAAAACGCCGGTGGTGGATGCTGCGCCGCAGCCGGGTCGGGCACGCGGCGTGTGGCAGGGCTCGCCCCTGATGTCGCTGTTGGGCGTCATGGGCATTCTGCTGTTGGCGCGGATGCTGCCGCAGACATCATTTTCGTTGTACGTCAGCTCGGTGTTTGAGGTCGGCAATTCGGTCACGGGCCTGTGTTACGGCTTGCTGGCACTGGGCTTCATCCTTTCGGCGACACGCTGGGCGCGCTACTTCGAACACCGGACGCAACAGCAAACCCTGCAGCGAATGTCCTGGGTTGTCATTGGCTGCATCGGCCTGACCGGCGTCGCCGGCCTGACCCGAAACCCGGCCGTGTTTGTCATGGCCTACTTCCTGTGGGGCGTGCTGCTGGGCGCCACGACGCCGGTGCTGATGGCGCTGATTTCCAAAACGGTCGACAGTTCACAACAGGGTTACGTACTGGGTGTGGCTCAGAGCACGGCGCAACTGGCCTCCATCGCAGGTATTTCCCTGGGCGGTTTGCTCAGCCAGGTCTACGGCCTGCAATACACCTATCTGATCGTTTGCCTCGCCTACGCAATGGCCTTGGTGCTCATTGTTGCTTTGCGTTATCGATCAGTACTGTTGCAACCGGACGAAGCGCCACGCTGCGACTGATCAGCCTCCCCCTTGCGCCGCAGGGGTGCAGTCACTTAGGATTGGGAATACCTCTCAATCGCTAAAAATTATCATCCATGAGCGATACCCTGCCCGCGACTCATCACAATCACCTGCGCGCGATCGAGGCTCTCTATACCGGCCATCACGGCTGGTTGTACGCCACGCTGCGCAAAAAACTGGGCAACGCCATGGATGCGGCGGACCTGGCGCAAGACACCTTCACACGCATACTGGCTTCCAGGGTCGCAGTCATTGAACAACCCCGGGCCTACCTGAGCTGTGTGGCCAAGGGCATTCTGGTCAATTGGTATCAGCGCAAGGCGCTTGAACGCGCCTATCTGGATGCCCTCGCGCTGTTGCCTGCCCCTGAAGCGCCCTCGCCCGAATTGCGTTTCATCGTGCTGGAAACCCTGCACGAAATCGACGCGATGCTCGACGCCCTGCCGCCGCTGGTCAAACGCGCATTCCTGCTGTCGCAGATCAGCGGGCTGAAATACGACGACATCGCCACGCAACTGGACGTGTCGCTGATCACCGTGAAGCGCTACATGAAACAGGCCTTCGTTCAATGCCTGATGCTGGTGGAATGAATGTCGACCTACGCCACGCCCACTCAGATTGATCCACAAGTACTCGATGAAGCGGCCGAGTGGCTGATGCGCATCAGCGAAGGCGACCTTGACGATACCGAGCGCGCCGAGTGGGAATGCTGGCGCGTCAGCAGCCCTGAACGCAGCCGCGCCTGGGGCCGGGCACAACTGCTGCAAAGCAAACTGGGCGGCCTGCCCCCGTCATTGGCGATGTCGGCGCTGGATCGCCCGAGCAATCCCGAGCGCCGCGTGGCCCTCGGCAAACTGGCGATGATACTGGCCGTGTTACCCGCCGGTTGGGGCAGTTGGAAGCTGGTTGAATCCCAGCAATGGTCGGCCGACTACCGGACCGCCGTGGGCCAGCAACGCGAGTTGACTCTGGCCGATGGCTCGCGCATTACACTCAATACCGATTCGGCGATCGATGTGCTGTTCGACGCCCGTCAACGGCTGATCAATTTGCGTGAAGGTGAAATCCTGGTGCAGACCGCACCGGATGTAGCCCCCCAGTCCCGACCGTTTCTGGTGACCACCCGTCAGGGGCGAATGCAGGCATTGGGCACGCGGTTTACGGTGCGCGAACTGCAAACCCGCACTCAGCTCGCAGTACTGGACGGCGCTGTCAGGGTTGAACTGCCTGGTGGCAACGGCGTAACGCCCTTGATCGTCAATGCCGGGCAACGCACCGACTTTTCATCGCAGGCTTTCGGCCTGTTGAACCCGGTGGACCGCTCCGTCAGCGCCTGGACCCAAGGCATGCTGATGGCCGACAACATGCGTCTGGCCGACTTCATCGCGGAACTGGCGCGTTATCGCAAAGGCTTCGTGCGTTGTGATCCGGCCATTGCCGATCTGCGCATTTCTGGCGCGTTCCCCCTCAGCGATACCCAACGCACCTTGAACATGCTGGTGCAAACCTACCCGGTGCTCGCCACCGGCCACTTGAGCGGTTATTGGGTGACGCTCTCCCCCGCCTGAACCTCGCGCAAAAAAAATGGCTGAGCGGGTGATACTTTTTTTGATCTCGACTGGCAAGGAAAGGAAGAACTTCTCAACCTCGTCGAAAGGGTCATCACTCCATGTTCGTTGCACGCCCTCTGCGTTCGGATCGCTCACTCAAGCTGGCTATCCGCAGCGCGTTGCTAAGCCTTGCCCTGACCGGCGTCGCCTGCCCCGTTGCCCTTGCCGCGCCAGCGTCACTGGATGCCACTGCGACCCGCGCCTACAGCATTGCCCCCGGCCCGCTGGGGGCAACCTTGTCGAAGTTCGCTGTGGACGCCGGCATTGCGCTGTCATTCCAGCCATCAATGACCGAGGGCCTGATGAGCCCGGGGCTTTCCGGCACGTACTCGACCCAGGAAGCGATCACCCGACTGTTGTCCGGCAGCGGCCTGCAAATAGTGCCGCGCACTGATGGCAGCTACACCCTGGCGCCGGTCCCGGCCAACAGCGAGGGGGATCTGACCCTTGCCGAAACCACGATCAACGGCACCGACGGTCGCAAGGGCAGCTTGCCGCCAGCCTACCCGGGCGGTCAGGTCGCCCGTGGCGGGCGTCTCGGCATGCTGGGCAACAAGGACGTGATGGACGCGCCGTTCAGCGTCAGCAACTACACCTCGACATTAATGAAAGATCAGCAGGCCGTGACAGTGGCCGATGTGCTGGAGCGCGACTCCTCGGTACGCTCCACTGGCCAGACCGGCGGCATTGTCGATTCCTTCTTCATTCGCGGCTTCCCGGTGGGCGAAGGCAACCTCGGCGAACTGGCGTTCGACGGGGTGTACGGCGTTGCGCCCAACTACCGGGTCTTCACCGAATACGCCGAGCGTATCGAAGTGATCAAGGGCCCCGGCGCCCTGCTGTACGGCATGTCGCCCAACAGCGGTGTCGGTGGCGTGATCAACGTAGTCCCCAAGCGTTCCCTCGATGAGGACCTGACCCGTTTCACCGCCAGCTACGCCATGGATTCGCAGATCGGCGGCCACGTCGATGTCAGCCGGCGCTTCGGCGAAGAACGCCGCTTCGGTGTGCGCGTCAACGGCAGCACCCAGCAAGGTGACACGGCCATCGACGATCAATCCCGGGACGTCGACATCGGCGCCATCTCCCTGGACTATCAGGGTGATCGCCTGCGAACCACCCTGGACCTGATCAGCCAGAAAGAACAATTCGACGCCGCGTCCCGTCCGTTCCTCATCGCCTCGGGCGTGGAAATTCCCTCCGCCGCCAACGGCCGCACCAACGTGAGCCAGGACTGGGGATGGGCCGAAACCCGCGATAAATCGGCCCTGCTCGGTGCCGAGTACGACCTCAACGACGCCTTGACCGTGTTCGCCCACGCCGGTGGCGGCCGGTCGGACGTGAAGCGGATGTCTGATCAGACCCCGACCATTCTCAACAACGCGGGTGACACCTCTTCAATCCCGGGCTACTACAAATTCGAAGTCGAGCGCTACACCGTCGACGCCGGTGCCCGCCTGCGCTTCGACACCGGCCCGATCAGCCACAGCACCACGTTGCAGGTCACCCGTTATCGCGACGAACTGAAACGCGGCATCATTTCCGGCCCAGCCGTGCTGTCGAACATGTACCACCCGATCGACCGTCCGAAACCGTCCATTGCCGAACCGGATGCCCTCAAGGTCTCCGAGACAGAACTGTCGGGCGTGGCGTTGGCCGACACCCTTTCGGTACTGGATGAGCGCTTGCAGGTCACTGTCGGCCTGCGCAAGCAGAACATCGAATCCGATAACTTCAACGCGGCCGGCGCCGTCACCACGTCGTACGACGAAAGCGAAACCACGCCGCTGTTCGGGGTGGTGGTCAAGCCCTGGGACCACGTGTCGTTCTACTACAACTACATCGAAGGCCTGAGCAAGGGCGACATTGCCCCGGCCACTGCGTCGAACTCCGGCGAGATCTTCGCGCCATACATTTCCCGCCAGCAAGAAGTCGGGGTCAAGGTCGACTACGGCACCTTCACCTCTACGCTCAGCCTGTTCCAGATCAAGAAGCCCAGCGGCGAGCTGGCCTCCGGTGTGTTCTCGGTACAAGGTGAACAGCGCAATCGGGGCGTGGAGTTGAACGTGTTTGGCGAGATCGCCCAAGGCACTCGCCTGCTCGGTGGCGTCACCGTCCTCGACGCTGAACTGACCAAGACCGGAACCGTTGCCAATCGCGGCAACAAACCGGTGGGCGTGCCCGAGGTCCAGGCCAACTTGTGGGCCGAGTGGGATACGCCGTGGATCGAAGGTTTGACGCTGACCAGCGGCGCGATCTACACCGGCAGCCAATACGTCAACCAGGCCAACACCCAGGAACTCGACCCCTGGACCCGCTTCGATGTTGGCGCACGTTACGCCACGCGCATCGCGGAGCGTCCGACCACATTCCGGACCACGGTGCAGAACGTT
Source organism: Pseudomonas sp. BF-R-01 (assembly GCF_019946615.1). Taxonomy (NCBI): domain Bacteria; kingdom Pseudomonadati; phylum Pseudomonadota; class Gammaproteobacteria; order Pseudomonadales; family Pseudomonadaceae; genus Pseudomonas; species Pseudomonas sp. BF-R-01. The sequence goes on along the minus strand of NZ_JAGYFX010000002.1, from coordinate 44,967 downwards.
TTCGACCGTGAGTACTGGTCCGGTGTCGCGTCCTATGGCGCCTTCTCACAAGGTTCGCCGCGCACCCTGCAACTGTCGGCCACCGTCGACTTCTGAAACGTTCAGCCCCGGGCAACGGCCTGAGCCGTTGCCCGGTCTGGCTACCTGTAAAGGTTTCAACCATGGCATCTGTTCATCCACGCCGCCACGCCTTCGCGGCCCTGCTATTGGCGGGACTGCTGGGCGTGTTGGGGTTTTCTCTGGCGCCACGCACCGCGCTCGCGGCGAATCCGGATCCCGCCGCCGTCACGGTCACTGACTTGCTGGGCCGCAAGGTCAAGGTTCACATACCGGTCAGACGGGTGATACTCGGCGAAGGTCGCCAGTTGTACCTGGTCGCCGCGCTGGACACGCAAAACCCCATCGAGCGCATCGTCGGTTGGCGCAAGGACTTGATTCAGTCCGACCCGGATACTTACGGCGCCTACCTGCGCAAGTTCCCCAACATTGCCAGGATTCCCACCTTCGGCGGCTTCGAAGACGGCACCTTCGACATCGAGCAAGCGATCTCGCAACAACCGGACGTCATCGTCCTGAACATCGAAGCGCAGCACGCCACCGAAGATGCGCGCTACATCGAGAAGCTCGACGCGCTGGGGATCCCGGTGGTCTACGTCGATTTTCGCAACAACCCGATGCAAAACACCGAGCCGACCATGCGCCTGTTCGGCCAGTTGTTTGGCAAGGAAGAGCGCGCCGAGGCGTTTATCGATTTTCGCAATCAACAGATCCGTCGTGTTACCGACGTCATTGAGGCCAAACACCCCGCGCGGCCCACGGTGTTCATCGAGCGAATCGGTGGGTACACCGACGATTGTTGCCTGAGTTTCGGCAACGAGAATTTCGGCCTGTTTGTCGACATGGCCGGTGGCAACAACATCGCCAAAAGCATCATTGCGAACACCTTTGGCCAGTTGAACCCCGAACAGGTGATCGTCGCCAACCCGGACCAAGTGGTCGTCACCAGCGCCAACTGGCAAGCCTTTGCGCCCGGCGGTCGCTGGGTGGGCGTCGGGCCGGGCGCGGACCTGACACAAGCGCGGCACAAACTGGCCTGGTACACCCAACGCCCGGCCTACGCCGGCATCAAGGCGCAGAACGATCAAGCGTTTCATGCCATCTGGCACCAGTTCTATAACAGCCCCTACCAGTTTGTGGCCATCCAGCAATTGGCCAAGTGGTTTCATCCGGCGCTGTTTGCCGATCTGGATCCCGACGCCGCGTTTCGCGAACTCCACGAGCGCTTCCTGCCCGTGCCCTACCAGCCGGGCTACTTCGTCAGCCTTGAGAAAACCGGGGGCAAGCCATGAGTTCGCTAGGTGAACTGCCTATTGCGCAGAGCGCGACGTACCGTCAACGGGTCCTGCGAAAACGGCTGATCCTGGTTGCGCTTGCGGTGTTGCTGGTGTTCAGCGTGTTGCTCGATCTGGCGCTGGGGCCGGCCAGTTACAGCCTGAGGGAGGTGCTTGGCGCCCTGTTTTCACCGGACACGGCGTCGGCGCAAGTGCGGGTGGTGATGTGGGACATCCGCTTGCCGGTCGCGCTGATGGCGGTTGCGGTCGGCGCGGCGCTGTCGCTGGCCGGTGCGCAGATGCAGACAATCCTCAACAACCCGCTGGCCAGTCCGTTCACCCTGGGCCTTTCTGCTGCCGCCAGTTTTGGCGCGGCAATGGGACTGGCTTTCGGGGTGGCGCTGTTTCCACTGGCGGCGCAGTACATGGTGCCGCTGAACGCGTTCATCATGGCCATGCTCTGCGCGCTGCTGATCCACTTTCTGAGCATGCGTCGCGGCGTAACCGCCGAAACCATCGTGCTGCTCGGCATTGCCCTGGTGTTTACGTTTAACGCGTTGTTGGCACTGGTGCAGTTCTTTGCCACCGAGCAAGCGGTGGCGGCCGTGGTGTTCTGGACCATGGGCAGCCTGACCAAAGCCACTTGGCCAAAACTCGGGGTGATTTGCGCGGTGATTCTCATCACCCTGCCGATCTTCGCCAAACGGGCCTGGGCCCTGACGGCCCTGCGCTTAGGCGATGACAAAGCCGCGAGTTTCGGGATCAACGTGCGCAGCCTGCGCTTCCAGACGCTGATCATGGTCAGCCTGCTCGCCTCGTTTCCGGTGGCCTTCGTCGGCACCATCGGTTTTATCGGGCTGGTCGGCCCGCACATTGCCCGGATGCTGATTGGTGAAGATCAACGGTTCTTTTTGCCGGCGTCATTGCTGACCGGTGCGCTGATTCTGTCCGCCAGTTCGGTGGTCAGCAAAACCCTGATCCCTGGCGCGATTTTCCCTATTGGCGTGGTCACTTCGCTGATCGGCGTGCCGTTCTTCATCTCTTTGATCCTTGGCGGGAAGAAAAACACATGGTGAAGCTCCAGCTTGAAAACCTTGGCGCCCGCTATGGCCAGCGCGAAATCATTAGCGGCGTGACTACGGCAACGTTTATCGGTGGCCAGGTGGTCGCGGTGGTCGGGCCCAATGCAGCGGGTAAATCCACCCTGTTCAAACGCATGGCCGGGCTGATCGACGGCCCGGGACAGGTCAACTTGCAGGGCTCGAAAAAGGGGCCGCAGGGCATCAGCTACATGCCTCAGGGCTTGAACGCCAGTGCCCGGTTGACCGTCTATGAGTCCGTGCTGCTGGCCCGCAAACAACTGACGCCGGGGTGGGTCGTTCACGACGACGAGCTGAAACTGGTGGACCAGATTCTCGACGCGCTTGGCATCACCGAACTATCCTTTCGCAACCTCGGCGAACTCAGTGGCGGGCAGCAGCAATTGGTATCGATCGCACAAACGCTGGTGCGCGAACCGGAAATCCTGCTGATGGACGAACCGACCAGCGCGCTGGACATGCATCGGCAGGTTCAAGTGCTGAACTTCATGCGCGCACTGGCACGCAAACGCGAAGTCATTGTATTTATTGCCATTCATGACCTGAATCAAGCGCTACGCTTTGCCGATCAGGTATTGGTGATTGCCAATGGAACGTCCCGGGGGAGCGGCCCCAGCGATGAAGTGATCACCGAACAGATGCTGCGCGAGGTCTACGAGGTCGAAGCCAGAATCGAGATTTGCAGCCGTGGCCAGCGCCATATCCTGATCGACGACATCGTTTGAATCAGATCGACCGCGCAAGGGGCTGAGTCACTGCTAATCTGAATGAAAATGACATGTATTAACGGTTTATTTAACGTTTTTTTCTCATTGTACCCACTACATTCCAGCGATCCGAAACATGCAAATGATTCGCATTGGTTGACCCGCGAAATCCTGCGCATGACGCCCAAAAAAACAGGAGCTGCCCGAAGCATGAATCGCCATATCCCCTCTTTCCTGAAAAAAGCCTTGCTGGCCACTGCCCTGCTGAGCGCCGGCCACGTCTACGCCGCCGATGCCGACGGTATCGTGGTCTACAACGCCCAGCACGAAAGCCTGACCAAAGCCTGGGTCGAAGGTTTTACCAAGGAAACCGGGATCAAGGTCACGATACGCAATGGCGACGACACGGAAATGGGCAATCAGATCGTGCAGGAAGGCGCGGCCTCCCCGGCTGATGTGTTCCTGACCGAAAACTCCCCGGCCATGGTGCTGGTGGACAACGCCGGTCTGTTTGCGCCAGTGGCGCCGACCACCCTGGAGCAAGTCGACGCAGCCTACCGTCCGGCCCATGGCAAATGGGTCGGGATCGCTGCACGCTCCACGGTGTTTGTCTATAACCCGGGCAAACTGCCCGAAGCCGAATTGCCGAAGTCGCTGATGGACCTCGCCGACGCCAAGTGGAAAGGCCGTTGGGCGGCCTCCCCGGCTGGTGCCGACTTCCAGGCGATTGTCGCCGCCGTGCTGGAGCTCAAGGGCGAAGCCGCCACGCTCGAGTGGCTGAAGGGCATGAAAAACAACTTTACCGCGTACCGGGGCAACAGCTCGGTGCTCAAAGCGGTCAACGCCGGGCAAATTGACAGCGGCGTGATTTATCACTATTACCGCTTCGGTGATCAGGCCAAGACCGGCGAGAACAGCAAGAACACCGCCCTGCACTACTTCAAGCACAAAGACCCGGGCGCGTTTGTGAGTATTTCCGGTGGCGGTGTCCTGGCGTCCAGCCAACACAAGGATCAAGCCCAGGCGTTCCTGAAGTGGGTCACCGGCAAAGACGGCCAGGCGATCCTCAAGACCGGTAACTCCTATGAATATGCTGTAGGCAAGAACGCTGAATCCAACCCCAAACTGGTGCCGCTGCAGCAGCTCGACGCGCCGAAAGTCGACGCCTCGAAACTCGACAGTAAAAAAGCCGTGGAGCTGATGACTCAGGCCGGACTGCTCTAATTGATACCTGAAACATTACCCGCGGGCGTCGCTGAGGCGATTCCCGCACCTTTACGCCGCCGCTCCCGCGGATTGTTCGTGGGTCGCGGCGGTGCGTGGGTGATCGGTTTGTCGGTGCTGGTTTCTCTGCTCGCGCTGCTGCCCATCGCCTTTGTCATCGGCGTGTCCGTACAAACTGGCTGGTCGACCTTGCTGGCACTGGTGTTCCGGCCACGGGTTGGCGAGCTGTTGATCAATACGGTGTTGCTGGTGTTGATCACGATCCCCTTGTGCATCGCGCTGGGCGTGACACTGGCCTGGCTGACCGAGCGCAGCGATCTGCCGGGGCGACGCTGGTGGTCGTTGCTGGCGACCGCGCCGCTGGCGGTCCCGGCATTCGTCCACAGCTATGCCTGGGTCAGCCTGGTGCCGCCGATTCACGGGCTGTTTGCCGGGGTTCTGGTGTCGGTCATCGCCTACTTCCCCTTCCTCTACTTGCCGATTGCGGCGACTTTGCGTCGGCTCGATCCGGCCATTGAAGATGTCGCGCAATCAATGGGGCTCAAGCCCTGGGCCGTATTTTTTCGCGTCGTGCTGCCGCAGTTGCGCCTGGCCATTTGCGGCGGCGCCTTGCTGGTGGGGCTGCACCTGCTGGCCGAATATGGCCTGTACGCGATGATCCGCTTCGACACCTTCACCACGGCGATCTTCGATCAGTTCAAATCCACCTTCAACGGACCTGCCGCGAACATGCTGGCCAGTGTTCTCGCGCTGTGCTGCCTGGCGATGCTCACTGTTGAATCGACAGCGCGTGGCAATGCGCGTTATGCCCGCGTGGGTTCCGGAAGCGCCCGGGAGCAACAGCTCGTGCGCCTGAAAAAGATGCCCATGGTGCTCGCGCTGACCTTGCAAATCGTGACCTGCGCCCTCGCGCTCGGGGTGCCGTTGATCACCTTGGGCAAGTGGCTGATCGCCGGTGGTGTGCACGTCTGGCAGATGGATGACTTGATGCCGGCACTGCAACAGACGCTGCTGCTCGGGATTGCGGGTGCGGCCCTCACCACCTGCGCGGCGATCCCGATTGCCTGGCTGTCGATCCGCTCGCCGGGGCGGCTGCAACGGGTCCTCGAAAGCTGCAACTACATCACCAGCTCATTGCCGGGCATTGTGGTCGCCCTGGCTTTGGTGACCGTCACGGTACATTTCGCCCGGCCGATTTATCAGACCACGATCACCGTGCTGCTGGCGTATCTGCTGATGTTTTTACCCCGTGCTCTGGTCAGCTTGCGGGCCGGCATCGCCCAGGCGCCGGTGGAGCTGGAGAACATCGCGCGCAGTCTGGGGCGCTCGCCCGGCCGCGCACTGTGGCTGATTACCCTGCGCCTCGCCGCGCCCGGTGCAGCCGCGGGTGCCGCGCTGGTGTTTCTGGCGATCACCAATGAATTGACCGCCACCTTGCTGCTCGCGCCGAACGGCACGCGCACGCTGGCGACCGGGTTCTGGGCGTTGACCAGCGAGATCGACTACGCCGCTGCCGCGCCATATGCCTTGCTGATGATCCTGCTGTCACTTCCGTTGACCGGGCTCCTCTATCACCAATCCAAAAAAACGGCTGGCCGATGAACGCTCTTGAACTGCATTCGATCTGCAAATCCTATGGCTCGCAACGCGCCCTGGAAAACATCAGCCTGTCGGTGCCGACGGGCAGCCGCACGGTGATCGTCGGGCCTTCCGGTTCGGGCAAAACCACCTTGTTGCGCATGATCGCCGGTTTCGAGTTTCCGGACTGGGGTCGCCTGACACTCAACGGCCAGACGTTGGTGGACGACACTCACGAAGTCCCGGCGCACCAACGCCAGATAGGTTATGTCCCGCAGGACGGCGCCTTGTTCCCGCACATGACCGTGGCCGCCAACATCGGTTTCGGCTTGTCGACCAAGGGTGCGCAAAAACAGGAGCGTATTGCTGAGCTGATGGACAGCGTCGCACTGGATTCCAGCATGGCCAATCGTTGGCCCCACGAGCTTTCCGGCGGCCAGCAACAACGTGTGGCTCTGGCGCGGGCACTGGCGCAACAGCCACGCCTGATGTTGCTTGATGAGCCGTTTTCCGCGCTCGACACCGGATTACGAGCGGCCATGCGCAAACTGGTCGCGCGGTTGCTGGCAGACGCCGGGGTCACCACCATCCTGGTGACCCATGACCAGAGTGAGGCGCTGTCGTTTGCCGATCAACTGGCGGTCATGCGCGATGGCCAACTGGTGCAGTCAGGTCATCCACTGGACCTCTACCGCTACCCCGGTGACGAACAAACCGCGCTGTTTCTCGGCGATGCGGTGGTCATGCCCGCCAGGATCGAGGCTGGCTGGGCGCATTGTGATCTGGGGCGGATTCCGGTCAACAACCATCGCAACAACCGTTGCGCGCAGATCATGCTGCGGCCCGAGCAGCTGCAAGTGGTCGGCATCGTGCCGAGCGCGGTGGAGGCCACTGGGTGCCGCGCGGTGGTGACCGAACGGGATTTCAGCGGCAATACCTGCACCTTGACCGTGGAACTGGAGTCGCCGCCATCCGCCGAACAGCCCGGTCGCACACTCATGGTGCGCAGTTCGGGCCTCTACGCGCCACCCACCGGCAGTGCGGTGCACGTCTCGACCATCGGTCACGCCCACGTGTTGAGCGAAGCTTAAAGGTCGAAACGATCCACGGCCCGTCGCCGCTCGTTGTCATCCCGCACGTCGTAGTTGGCGGTTGTCTGGATATTGCTGTGATGGGCGAGTTTCTGCGCGATCGACAAGTCGTGTTCCTCGATCACCCGGGTAATGAACGAGCGGCGAAAATCGTGGGGCATGATCTTCACCCCGACCTGCGCGCCGCGCTGGCGGGCGATGTAATAGATCGCGTGCTTGGTGATGCGCTCACGGGTGATGTGGCTGCCACGGCGAATGCGATTGAACAGGAACGGATCGTCCACTTCGCCTTCCTTGAGCTGCGAACGGCGCAGCTCCAGCCAGGCATCCAGTTTGGCGAATGCCCAGGCCGGTGCGTATTTGATCAATTGCTTGTTGCCTTTGGCGGTCACCCGCAGGCTGCGCTCGGTGAAATCCACCTGATCGAGGTCCAGGTTCACCGATTCCGATTTACGCATGCCCGAGCCATACAGAATCCCGATGATCGCCGCGTCTCGCAGGCCTTGTGGCCGTGGGTCCGCGGCACAGACCGCCATCATTTCCTGAATCAGCGAGCGTCGCAGGTTGCGCCCCTGGGACAGCCGCGTTCCGGCAATTCCTTTGACCGAACGCATTTTCAGCAAGTGTTCCTGGCTGATCAGGCTCATGCGCCACGCTTCGTTCATCACCCCGCGCACAGCGTTGACGTACAGCGACGACGTATTCGGCGCGTAGCCATCCTCACGCAGTGCCGCGACCAGCGCGATCACATCCTCGGGCTGAAGCTCGTGCCAGGGAATTTCCTCGACGTTCATGTCTTCGAAGCCCAGACGGTCGGCGGCATCCTGCAACACATAACGCATGGTCAGTTGGCTGGACGGCGCCAGTCGCGCCAGATACACGGTCATCGGACTCTTTGCAGCAGTTGAATCAGCAACAGGTAAGTCAATCAAAACAAAACGGCCTTGAGTGGAAACAGATCATTAAAACAACTAAGGATTGAAACATCCTTCATATAAAGCGGAACACTTCTGTAGGACCTTTCTACTAAAAACGCGATGAACGGCAGTAGCCTGAACACGGGCTTAATAGCTGTCAGAAAAACGATTCGCCGACTGGTTTTTCATGTTCCTTTCACAAAAACGCGCCTAACCTCTTATGAATACGGTGAGCCGCAAGGGGCTCCCAACCTGCCGGTCCAGGCAGGAAAAGTCAATGAAAGCGGATTGTCAGCATGATGAGTCAACTCATTGATGCAGCTTTAGATTATTCGGCTACGCTTTTATTGGATCCAATAATTATCTAGAGCCACACCACTAAGCCAACAGCCTTGAGGTGCCCATGAGTCAGGCTTTTCTCCCCTTCTCCCGCCCCAGTATCGGCGATGAAGAAATGGCTGCCGTAGAGCAAGTATTGCGCTCCGGCTGGATCACTACCGGACCGAAAAACCAGCAACTGGAAGAACACTTCGCCAACTACGTGGGCTGCCGTCATGCCGTGGCACTTTCCTCGGCGACCGGTGCCATGCACGTCACATTACTGGCCTTGGGCATTGGTCCCGGCGATGAAGTGATCACCCCGTCCCAGACCTGGGTCTCCACCGCCAACATGATCTGCCTGCTGGGCGCGACACCGGTGTTCGTCGACGTTGACCGCGACACGCTGATGAGCAACATGGAGCACATTGAAGCGGCCATCACCCCGCGCACCCGGGCAATCATTCCGGTGCATTATGCCGGTGCCGCCTTCGATCTCGACCCGCTCTATGCGTTGGCCGACAAACACGGCATCCCCGTTGTTGAAGACGCCGCCCACGCCGCCGGAACCCTCTACAGAAATCGTCACGTCGGCGCGAAAGGCACGGCGATCTTCTCGTTCCATGCGATCAAGAACATGACCTGCGCCGAGGGCGCGATGTTCGTCACGGATGATGAAGCGCTGGCCAACCGGGTGCGCATGCTCAAGTTTCACGGCCTCGGCGTCGATGCCTACGACCGCCTGACCCACGGCCGCAAACCCCAGGCCCAAGTGATCGAGCCGGGGTTCAAATACAACCTGGCCGACATCAATGCCGCCATTGCTTTGGTGCAACTGGAGCGCCTGGACCAGATCAACGCCAAGCGCACCGAACTGGCCAAGACTTACCTGCAACGGCTGGAAGGCTCACCGGTGCAACCGCTGGCGATTCCGGCCTACCCGCAGCAGCACGCCTGGCACCTGTTCATCCTGCGCATCGATGCCGAACGCTGCGGGCTGGACCGTGAGGCGTTCATGAAAGCCCTGCAGGAACAAAACATCGGCACCGGCATTCACTTCATCGCCACTCACCTGCACACCTACTACCGCCGGCGATTCCCCAACATCTACCTGCCCAACACCGAATGGAACTCGGCGCGCCTGTGTTCGATCCCGTTGTTCCCCGACATGACCCACGACGACGTCGACCGTGTGGTCAGCGCCATCGAAAACACTGTGGACAGACGCCTGTGAAACCTTATCCGATCCGTTGTGTGTCAATTGTCATCCCGGTCTACAACGAACAGGACAGCCTGCCCGAACTGCTCAGGCGCACCGAGGCGGCGTGCCAGCAATTGCACCATGACTATGAAATCGTATTGGTCGACGACGGCAGCCGCGACCACTCGGCGCAGATACTTGAAGAAGCCGCCAGTCGCGAGTGCAGCCCGGTGGTGGCGGTCATTCTCAACCGTAATTACGGCCAGCACGCGGCAATCATGGCCGGTTTCGAGCAGTGCAAGGGCGATGTCGTCATCACCCTCGATGCCGATCTGCAAAACCCGCCCGAAGAAATTCCACGGTTGGTGGCACAGGCCGAACTCGGCTATGACGTGGTCGCCACGGTGCGCAACAACCGCCAGGACTCGGCCCTGCGCCGTTGGCCGTCGAAGCTGATCAACCTCGCCGTGCAGCGCTCCACGGGCGTCGCCATGAGCGACTACGGCTGCATGCTCCGGGCTTACCGCCGGACCATTGTCGACGCCATGCTCGCCTGCCGTGAACGCAGCACGTTCATTCCGATCCTGGCCAACAGCTTTGCCCGGCACACCACGGAAATCCTGGTGACCCACGCCGAGCGCGAACACGGCGAATCGAAGTACAGCCCCATGCGCCTGGTCAATCTGATGTTCGACCTGATCACGTGCATGACCACCACGCCGCTGCGGTTGCTGAGCATTGTCGGCTTCGCCATGGCCGGACTGGGCGTGGCATTCGCCATGGCGCTGATCGTCCTGCGACTGGTGTTCGGCGCCAGTTGGGCCGGTGACGGTACGTTCGTGCTGTTCGCCGTGCTGTTCGTGTTCACCGGCGGGCAATTCATCGGCATGGGTCTTTTGGGTGAATACCTCGGGCGCATGTACAGCGACGTTCGCGCCCGTCCGCGGTTCTTCATCGAAAAAGTCCTGCGCGGCCAGCCGGCCACCCCGGCGCCTGTGGTCACCGTCGACGGCCTCACTTCCACCTCTTCAGATCAGGTTCTCTCATGAGCGCAAAAGCTGTTGTCTTCGCCTATCACGATATTGGCTGTGCCGGCATCGAAACCCTGCTCGCCAGCGGTTACGAGATTGCCGCCGTGTTCACCCATGCCGATGATCCGCAGGAAAACGCCTTCTACGGCTCGGTTGCGCAACTGTGCGCCCGTCAGGGGATCCCGGTGCACGCGCCGGAAGACGTCAATCATCCGCTGTGGATCGAACGCATCGCCAAGCTCAACCCCGATTACCTGTTCTCGTTTTATTACCGCCACCTGCTCAGCGAGCCGTTGCTGGCCACGGCCACTAAGGGCGCGTTCAACCTGCACGGTTCGTTGCTGCCGCGCTATCGCGGTCGTGCGCCGGCCAACTGGGTGCTGGTCAATGGCGAAAGTGAAACCGGCGTGACCCTGCACCGCATGGTCAAACGGGCCGATGCCGGCGCGATCCTCGCCCAGAAAAAAGTCGCGATAGAGCGCAGCGACACCGCGCTGAGCCTGCACGGCAAGTTGCGCGTGGCCGCCACCGACCTGCTGCGCGACACGCTGCCAGCGTTGCTCGCCGGGAAAGTCAGCGAGACCCCGCAGGACGAATCGAAAGCCACGGTGTTTAGTCGCCGCACGCCTGCCGACGGCAAGTTGATGTGGCAAAAACCGGCCGAAGAACTGTTCAATCTGGTACGCGCCGTGACCCAGCCTTATCCCGGCGCGTTCTGCGCGGTGGGTGAGCACAAACTGATTGTGTGGAGCGCCGAAGTCGCCCAGGGCAACGAAGGTCAGGCACCGGGCCGGGTCATCAGCGTCGATCCGCTGCGCATTGCCTGCGGCGAAGATTCCCTGGTGATCACTGCCGGCCAACGCAACGACAACGGTTTGTACCTGAGCGGCCCGCAACTGGCCAACGAACTGGGGCTGGTCGACGGTTCCGTGCTGCGCGGTGCCGAGTCCGGGCGCGCGCCACGTCGCACCCGCGTGCTGATCCTCGGCGTCAACGGTTTCATCGGCAATCACTTGTCCGAACGTTTGCTGCGTGACGACCGCTACGAGGTCTACGGGCTGGATATCGGCTCGGACGCCATCGAACGCTTGCGCAGTCATCCGCATTTCCACTTCGTCGAAGGCGACATCAGCATCCATTCCGAGTGGATCGAATACCACATCAAGAAGTGCGACGTGGTCCTGCCGCTGGTGGCGATCGCCACGCCGATCGAGTACACCCGCAACCCGCTGCGCGTGTTCGAACTGGACTTTGAAGAAAACCTGAAACTGGTTCGCTACTGCGTCAAATACAACAAGCGCGTGATCTTCCCCTCGACCTCGGAAGTCTACGGCATGTGCCAGGACGCCAAATTCGACGAAGACACCTCCAACTTCGTGGTCGGGCCGATCAACAAGCAGCGCTGGATCTACTCGACCTCCAAGCAATTGCTCGACCGCGTGATCTGGGCGTACGGCCAGAAAGGCCTGAACTTCACCCTGTTCCGCCCCTTCAACTGGATGGGCCCGCGCCTCGACCGACTGGACTCGGCACGCATCGGCAGCTCCCGGGCGATCACGCAACTGATCCTCAATCTGGTGGAAGGCACGCCGATTCGCCTGTTCGATGGTGGTGAGCAAAAACGCTGCTTCACCGACATCGCAGACGGCGTCGAAGCGTTGGCGCGGATCATCGATAACGACAACGATGCCTGCAACGGCCAGATCATCAACATCGGCAACCCGGACAACGAAGCCAGCATCCGTCAGTTGGGCGAGGAACTGCTGCGCCAGTTCGAAGCGCACCCGCTGCGCGACAACTTCCCGCCGTTCGCCGGCTTCCGCGACGTCGAAAGCAAGGCGTTCTACGGCACCGGTTACCAGGACGTGTCCCACCGCAAACCGAGCATCGACAACGCCAAGCGCCTTTTGGACTGGGCGCCGACCGTGCAGATGAGCGAAACCATCGGCAACACCCTGGATTTCTTCTTGCGTGAAGCGATGCTCGAAATCGCGGACAAACACTGATGCAGGCAGGCCTTCGGATTGATGTCGACACCTACCGGGGTACTCGGGAAGGAGTGCCCCGGCTGCTGGAGATGCTCGATGAAGCCCAGGTCAAAGCGACGTTTTTCTTCAGCGTCGGGCCGGACAACATGGGGCGCCACTTGTGGCGCCTGATCCGTCCGCAGTTCCTGTGGAAGATGCTGCGTTCCAACGCCGCCGGGCTCTACGGCTGGGACATCCTGCTGGCCGGCACCGCATGGCCGGGCAAACCCATTGGCCGCGACCTCGGGCACTTGATGCGCCAGGCCCGGGATGCAGGTCATGAAGTCGGCCTGCATGCCTGGGATCACCACGGCTGGCAGGCCAATGCCGGGCGCTGGAGCGACGCACAGTTGATCGAGCAGATTCGCCAGGGCGTGGACACGCTCGGCGACATCCTCGGGCAAAAAATCGAGTGTTCGGCAGCCGCCGGTTGGCGGGCGGACGAGCGCGTGATCGAGGCCAAGCAGGCTTTCGGCTTTCGCTACAACAGCGATTGCCGTGGCCACAGCCTGTTCCGCCCGATATTGGCCGAGGGTGATCTGGGCGCGCCGCAGATTCCGGTCGACCTGCCGACCTTCGATGAAGTGGTTGGCCCAACGGTCGCGGCCAAGGACTTCAACGGGTTCATTCTCGATCGATTCTCCCCGGAAAAACTCAACGTCTATACGATCCACGCCGAAGTAGAAGGGATTCTGATGGCCAACGATTTTCGTCAACTGCTGGCCGCTGCGCGCCAGCGAGGTATCCATTTTCAACCCTTGGGCGAATGGCTGCCCGAGGCGCCAGGCACCTTGCCGACCGGTCGCGTACTGCGCGGCACGCTCGACGGCCGTGAAGGCTGGCTGGGAGTGCAAGGTGCATGAGTAAACGCTGGGTACTTCCGCTGCTGCTGGGACTTTTCCTGCTGGGCTACCTGCTGCCAATGGGCACCCACGGTCTGTGGATTCCCGATGAAACCCGTTACGCGCAGATCAGCCAGGACATGCTCTTGAGCGGCAATTGGATCTCGCCGCATTTCATGAGCCTGCGCTATTTCGAAAAACCGGTGGCCGGGTACTGGATGATCGCCCTTGGCCAGGCACTGTTTGGCGACAATCTGTTCGGGGTGCGGATTGCTTCGGCCATCAGTACCGGGCTCAGTGTGATGTTGTGTTACTTGATCGCTCGCCGGCTGTGGAACGAGCCACGCAAAAGCTTTGCCTGCGCGTTGCTGTACATGAGTTTCATCGTGGTCGCCGGGCAAGCCGGCTACGCCAATCTCGATCCGCAGTTCACTTTCTGGGTCAACCTGAGCCTGGTCGCCTTGTGGTTTGCGTTGGACAGCGCCACCCGCGCCCGACGCCTGATTGCCTGGGCAACACTGGGCCTGGCCTGTGGCATGGGCTTCCTGACCAAGGGCTTTCTCGCCTGGCTGCTGCCGGTGCTGATCGCCCTGCCCTGGATGCTCTGGCAAAAACGCTGGCGTGAACTGTTGATCTACGGCCCGCTGGCAATTGCCGTGGCCATCGCCGTGAGCCTGCCCTGGGCCTTGGCGGTGCACGCGCAGGAGCCCGATTACTGGCGGTTTTTCTTCTGGCACGAGCACATCCGTCGGTTCGCCAGTGAGGACGCGCAGCATGACGCGCCGTGGTGGTTTTATTTGCCGTTGCTGGTGGCGTTCAGTCTGCCGTGGGTGGTGCTGCTGCCGTCTGCACTTCGTCAGGCATGGCAAACCCGCAGGCAGGCAAACATCGCGTTCCTGCTGTTGTGGTTACTGATGCCGCTGCTGTTTTTCAGCCTGAGCAACGGCAAGCTGCCCACCTACATCATGCCGTGCCTGTTGCCACTGGCCTTGCTGCTGGGGCATGCGCTGGCGGATCGCTTGCGGCTGGAGCAAGGCCGGGTACTGGGCCTCAATGGTTTGCTCAATCTCATGCTGGGCCTGACCACCCTCTTCACGCTGGTGTACCTGCAACTGAAAAAACCGCTGTACGACCACGAGTTGCACAACCTGGTGCTGGTGTTCATCGGCCTGATCGGCTGGATCATGGCCAACCTGCTGCAAGCGTTCCGGCCCTTGCAATGCTGGGCGGCGCCGGCCTTCGGCAGCCTGCTGCTGGTCGGGGTCTTGCCGGCGGCCATACCCGAATCGGTGGTGGCGAACAAAATGCCCGACCAGTTTGTCCTTGAGCATGCCCGGGAACTCGGCGAGACCGCCAGTTTGTTGAGTAACGATCTGGGCGCCGCTTCGGCCCTGGCCTGGCGCCTGAAACGCCCGGACGTGGCGTTGTACAACACGATAGGCGAACTGAAATATGGCCTCGCTTATCCTGACGGCGTGTCGCAACGCGTCGACCCTGATCGCGTGCAACAGTGGATGCACGACGCCCGTCAGCGTGGCTCGGTAGGCGTGCTGATGCGGGTCAAGGGTGAAGACGAGCTGCGTGAAATCGACCGCTTGCCCAAGGATGGCAAACGCTATGAACAAGGCAACCTTGTGATTTTGATATTCCCTCAGGGTGCGTCATGAGCCTGTTGCTGGTATTGGCGGCCTGCCTGCTGACCTGCCTGGGCCAGATCGCCCAGAAATACGCCGTGGAGAACTGGCGCGGCAAGACGTCGGGCTGGGGCGAGAAATTGCGCTCGCCATGGCTGTGGCTGGCCCTCGCCGCGTTGGGCGCTGGTTTGCTGGTGTGGCTGCTGGTGTTGCAGCGACTTGAAGTCGGCGTCGCCTATCCGATGTTGAGCCTCAATTTTGTGCTGATCACCCTGATCGCTCGCTTTGTCTTCCACGAAACCATCGACCGCCGCCACGGGTTGGGCGTGGCGCTGGTGATCGGCGGCGTGATTTTGCTGGGGTTGAACGCATGAGCCTGCGTCGGGGCATCGCTTTCGCCCTGGGCAGCGTGCTGCTCGGCAGTGCCGCGCAGTTGGGCATGCGCTGGAGCATGACGCGCCTGCCGTCACCGGAGCACTTGCTGACCGCCAGCCTCGACCCGAGCGCCGTCGCCGTGGTGCTGGCCGCCATCCTCGCTTATGCCCTGTCGATGCTCAGCTGGCTCGTGGCCCTGCGCGATGTGCCACTGGGCCGGGCTTACTCGCTGCTGAGCATCAGCTACGCGCTGGTGTACCTGCTGGCCGCCGTCCTGCCGGTGTTCAACGAAGACTTCAGCCTTTCCAAAAGCCTCGGGGTGGCCCTGGTCATTCTGGGCGTCATCACCATCAACGCTCGACCTGCTCACGCGTCCACACTCAGGGGTGACCTATGAAAATCAGTGTATTTGGTAGCGGTTACGTCGGCCTGGTGCAGGCCGCTGTTCTGGCTGAAGTCGGCCACGATGTGGTTTGCATGGACATCGACGAGAAAAAAGTCGAGTTGCTGCAGCAAGGCCACGTGAGCATTTTCGAGCCGGGGCTGGCCAGCCTCGTGCGCGAAAGCCTGGAGGCCAAGCGGTTGCAGTTCACCACTGATGAAAAATTCGCGGTGCAACACGGCCAGGTGTTGTTCATTGCGGTGGGCACGCCGTCCCGGGACGATGGTTCGGCGGATTTGCGCTACGTGCTGTCGGTGGGTGAAGCGGTGGCCCGCCACCGCGAGCAGCCGGTGATTCTGGTGGAGAAATCCACCGTTCCCGTGGGCACCGGCGATACCTTGCGCACGCACATCGACAAGTGCCTGATCAAGGTCGGCCGGTTACTGCAGTTCGATATCGTCTCCAATCCGGAGTTCTTGAAAGAAGGTTCGGCCGTCGCCGATTGTCGGCGCCCGGACCGTATCATTATCGGTTGCGAAAACGATGACGTGCGCGATGTCATGCGCGACCTCTACGCACCGTTCAACCGCAACCATGACCGGATCATGTTCATGGACCTGCGCAGCGCCGAGCTGACCAAGTACGCCGCCAACTGCATGCTGGCGACCAAGATCAGCTTCATCAACCAGATCGCCGAACTGGCCGAACACCTCGGCGCCGACATCGAATCTGTGCGGCTGGGCATCGGCGCCGATTCGCGCATCGGCTACCACTTCATCTACCCCGGCTGCGGTTATGGCGGCTCGTGTTTCCCCAAGGACATGCGCGCCCTGATCCACAGCGCCGAGGAAGCGCATTGCTCCAGCGACCTGCTGCAAGCGGTGGAAGCCATCAACCAGCGGCAGAAACACAAGCTGTTCGAGCGCATCAACGCGTTCTACAAAGGCGATTTGCGCGGCAAGACGTTTGCTGTGTGGGGCCTGGCGTTCAAGCCCAACACCGACGACATGCGCGATGCGCCGAGTCGGGTACTCCTGGAATCGCTGTGGGCCGCCGGTGCCAGCGTGCGGGCGTTCGACCCGGAGGCGATGCAGGAAACCCAGCATTTGTATCCAGACGAAGCGAAGCTGATGCTCATGGGCACCCCGGAATCGGTGCTGGCCGGCGCCGATGCGTTGATCATCTGCACCGAATGGCAGCAATTCAAGGCGCCGGATTTCAATCTGATCCAGCAACGATTGAAAGCGCCGGTGATATTCGATGGACGCAATCTGTATGACGCAGACCGGTTGGCGCGCAGCGGGTTTATGTACTTTCCGATGGGGCGAGGCGACTCGCGCAAGTTACCGATTCCGCATCAACAATGGCCGGTGGCTTCGGTTGTTGCGTGATTGACAGAGGCCTACTCAAAACACTGTAGGAGCCGGCTTGCCGGCGATGAGGACCTTGGACTTTGTGGTGATCTTTTGATTGCTATCGCTGGCAAGCCAGCTCCTACAGTTTGATGGTTTCAGTAAAGTTTGATTAACAAACAGGCACCTTCAAATCAACGCCCAACGCCTGGGCAAACGCCTTCACCAACGGACTGCGCACGGTGTTGTGACGCAGGATCAGATTGAACGGTGTGCTGATGTGAATGAGGTCCGGCCGCACCGCGCGAAATTGCCCTTGGGCGACCATCGACGCGGCGTAATGCTGCGGTAGAAAACCCACGAAACGCCCGGTCTTGATCAGCAGCGCCACGGCTTCCACCTGGGTCGCCGAGGCGGAAAAACTGTCGTACCGGGCAAAATTCAGTTTGTCGCGATGGATCGCGTAGCGGTGGTTGATGCACTCGTAATCCTTGAGTACGTTGCTGCCGATTTCTGCGTCCGGCACCGAGAACAACGGGTGGCCGATCGCGCAGTAAACCTCCGAGCGTTCTTCATACAGCGTGTAATAGTCGAACTCTTCGCGTTTCTGATAAACCGGCACGATACCGGCCACCAGGCGTCCCTCTACGACCCCTCTTTCAATTTCATCCAGTTGTGACGCCTGAAGTTGAAATCTTACTTTCGGTGACTCTTCATTTATCCGTCTTAGCGCTGCAACTAACGGCGAATTATGGTCGGAAATAGTGTTATCAATAACCCCCACGCCCAAGTCGCCAATAAGTTCGTTCTGTGCCGAACTAAGCCGGTCGCGAAAGTTGTCGACCGAGGCAAATAAATCAATCGATGCCTGATACACCAGGCGGCCTTCTTCAGTCAGATGAAAGCCCTCGCGACCTCGGGTGCACAAGCGCATGCCGATACGAATTTCAAGGTCGGAGATCTGTTTGCTGATGGCCGCCAGCCCCACATTCAGCTCGTTCTGCGCCGCACTGAAACCGCCGGCCTCGACCACGGCCTTGAACACTTTGAGCAGTTTGAAATCCAGCCCGCTGAGGGCCAGTGGCGCTCGATGCGCCGTTTTTGGCGCCGGGTTTCCGGAATTGGAAAGTGGGGTTTCCATAATGCTTATTTACCTCTGGCGCGCTATTCAACAACCTGTGCCCAACAACAAAAACATAGCTGGCCAATAATAATGAACACAGAAAACCAGGCTTGGCAACCGCTAATAATCCCCGTACTTCAGTGCCAACTCACTGATTTCGAACTACTAAAAGCTGACACTTCGATCAGCTCTCGCAACGCTGCAACTGCCCTCTTGAAAACTGCTTAGGCCGAACCACGCCCGAATTATTTCCGGCGGGTCTTCCCGGCTCTGCGCATCAATTTCAGTTCGCTTTACCGACGAGGAAAACAACAATGTCTCAAACCACCGACCGTCTCTGGGGTGCCCGCTTCAAAAGCGGCCCATCCGAAGCCCTGGCGGCCCTGTCCCGTTGCCCTGAGCGCTACTTTCGCCTGACCCCGTACGACCTCGCCGGTTCCAAGGCCCATGCCCGTGAACTGCAGCGCGCCGGGCTGTTGAGCGAGCAGGAAACCCACACCATGCTGGCCGCGCTGGAAGGTATCGGCGCTGACTTTAAGGCCGGCAGCATCGCGCCAACGCTGGATGACGAAGACGTCCACACCTTCATCGAACGCCTGCTGACCGAGCGCCTCGGCCCATTGGGCGGCAAGCTGCGCGCCGGCCGTTCGCGCAACGACCAGACCGCCAACGACCTGCGTCTGTTCCTGCGGGACCACGTGCGCACCCTGGCCGTCGAAGTGCTGGCCTTGCAGCAAGCGCTGGTCGACCAGGCCGAACAACACATCGAAAGCATCTGCCCCGGTTTCACTCACCTGCAACAGGCGCAACCGATCGTCTTTGCTCACCACTTGCTCGCTCACGCCCAATCGATGCTGCGTGACGTGCAACGGCTGGTGGACTGGGATATCCGCACCTCGCTGTCGCCACTCGGCGCCGCCGCCATGGCCGGTTCCGCCATCGCGCGCCTGCCACAACAGTCGGCCAAGGAAATGGGTTACAGCGGCGTGTGCGAAAACTCCATCGACGCCGTGGCCAGCCGCGATCACGTCGCCGAGTTCCTGTTTATCGCCAGCATGCTCGGGATCAACATTTCGCGCCTCGCGGAAGAATTCTGCCTGTGGTCCTCGCGGCAATTTCGCTGGGTCGCACTGGACGATGCTTACGCCACCGGCAGCTCGATCATGCCGCAGAAGAAAAACCCGGACATTGCCGAGCTGGCCCGGGGCAAGGCGGGTCGCCTGATCGGCAACCTCACCGGCCTGCTCTCCACCCTGAAATCCCTGCCGCTGTCGTATAACCGCGACTTGAGCGAAGACAAGAACGGCGTGCTCGACAGCGTCGACACCTTGCTGCTGGTGCTGCCCGCCATGGCCGGGATGGTCGCGACCATGAAGGTCAACGTTGAAGAGCTGCGCCGTCAGGCACCGCTCGGGTTCACCCTCGCGACCGAAGTGGCCGACTGGCTGGCAGTGCGCGGCGTACCGTTCAAGGAAGCCCATGAAATCACCGGCGCATTGGTTCAGGCCTGTGAGAAACACGACATCGAGTTGTGGGAAGCCTCGCCGGCACTGTTGGCCGAGATCGATCCGCGCCTGACCCCGGAAGTGCGCGATAGCCTGACGCTGGAAGCCGCCATCGCCGCCCGTAGTGGTTGGGGGGGTACGGCGCCGCAGCAGGTACGCGAGCAGATCGGCCGGTTGAAGACCGCCCTCGCCGCGCAACACGAATGGACCGAGAACTATCAGGGCTTCCGCCTCTGATAGACAACGCAAAACCCTTGTAGGAGCCAGCTTGCTGGCGATGGAGTGTCAGCCGACACCGTTTTAGCTGACACACCATCGCCGGCAAGCCGGCTCCTACAAAGGGAATGTAATACCAGTGTTCGGAGAAACAACATGAGCCAGACTCAGGCAGAACGACTCCAGGCGGAGCGCAAACTGGCGGAAAACCAGTTCGATATCACCCAGTACGATCACGTGCCACGGCGTTACTACGGGCGGATCTTTTTCGCCACGGTCATCGTCATCGCGATCATCGGCCTGGTGCGGGCCTTCGCCGAGGGCAAGATCGAGTGGTCGTACATCGGCCAGTTCCTCACGTCCCAGGCGATCATGTGGGGCTTGCTCAATACCATCGTCATGGCCGTGCTGGCGATGGGGCTGGGCATTGTGTTCGGGGTGATCACGGCGATCATGCGCATGTCGGCCAACCCGATCCTGCGCTACGTGGCGGTGACCTACACCTGGCTGTTCCGTGGCACGCCGCTGATCCTGCAACTGCTGTTGTGGTTCAACCTGGCGCTGATCTTCCCCACCATCGGGATCCCCGGCGTGTTCGAAATGGACACCGTGAGCCTGATGACGCCGTTCGTGGCCGCCCTCCTCGGCTTGAGCATCAACCAGGGCGCCTACACCGCTGAAGTGGTGCGCGCCGGCCTGCTGTCGGTGGACACCGGGCAGTACGAAGCCGCCAAGTCGATCGGCATGCCACGCCTGCAAGCGCTGCGCCGGATCATCCTGCCGCAGGCCATGCGGATCATCATTCCACCGGTCGGCAACGAGTTTATCGGCATGGTGAAAATGACCTCGCTGGCGAGCGTCATCCAGTACTCGGAGCTGCTCTACAACGCACAGAACATCTACTACG
Source organism: Pseudomonas sp. BF-R-01 (assembly GCF_019946615.1). Classification (NCBI taxonomy): domain Bacteria; kingdom Pseudomonadati; phylum Pseudomonadota; class Gammaproteobacteria; order Pseudomonadales; family Pseudomonadaceae; genus Pseudomonas; species Pseudomonas sp. BF-R-01. The sequence continues at coordinate 24,106 of NZ_JAGYFX010000002.1, read as the reverse complement.
CCAACGCCCGGGTGATGGAGCTGCTGATCGTCGCGGGTATCTGGTACCTGGCCACGGTCACCGTGCTGTCCTTTGGTCAAAGCCGTCTGGAGCGTCGTTTCGCTCGCGGCGCCGGCAAGCGTTCTTGAGGAGTTGAACATGAGAAGCATCGTCAAGGCCGTGAGCCTGAACAAGTATTACGACCATTTCCACGCCCTCAAGGACATCAACATCGAAGTCGAGCAAGGCGAAGTGCTGTGCATCATCGGCCCGTCCGGCTCCGGCAAAAGCACCTTGCTGCGTTGCGTCAACCAGCTGGAAAAGATCGACAAGGGCGGCCTGTGGGTCGACGGAGAGCTGGTGGGTTACCGCATCGTCGGCAACAAACTGCACGAACTCAACGAGTCGCAGATCGCCCGTCAACGCCTGGCCACCGGCATGGTGTTCCAGCGTTTCAACCTGTTTCCGCACATGACTGTGCTGCAAAACATCATCGAAGGGCCGTGCCAGGTGCTCAAGCGTTCGCCCAAGGAGGCGCACGAAGAAGCTTTGGAACTGCTCGCCCGCGTCGGCCTGGCCGACAAGCGCAACAGCTACCCGATCGAGCTTTCGGGTGGTCAGCAACAACGTGTCGCCATTGCTCGCGCATTGGCCATGCGGCCCAAGCTGATGCTGTTCGATGAACCCACTTCGGCACTCGACCCGGAACTGGTCGGTGAGGTGCTGTCGGTGATGCGCGATCTCGCGCAATCCGGCATGACCATGATCGTCGTCACCCATGAACTGGGCTTCGCTCGCGAAGTATCCAACCGCATGGTGTTCATGGACGGCGGGCAGATCGTGGAGGCAGGAAGCCCCGAAGAAATACTAATAAGTCCGCAAAACCCGCGCACCCAAAGCTTCATTTCTGCCGTTCGAACCTAAGCGCCGGCTGGCGTAACAACACACATAAGAGAACGACCATGAAGAACATCGTAATCCCAGCAGTACTCGCAGGCCTGATGGCATCCAGCGTCAGCTTCGCCGCCGAATTGCCGGCCAGCATCAAGGAAAAAGGCGAGATCGTCGTCGCGATCATGCCGAACTACCCGCCGATGGATTTCAAGGATCCGGCCACCAACACCCTCACCGGTGTGGACGTTGATCTGGGCAACGCCCTGGCCGAACGTCTGGGCGTGAAGATCAAATGGCAGGAAACCGGCTTCGAGCAAATGATCAACGCCCTGACCACCGACCGCGTGGATATGGTGCTGTCGGGCATGACCGACACCAAAGAGCGTCAGGCCAGCGTGACCTTCGTCGACTACTTCACCAGCGGTCCGCAGTTCTACACCCTGCAGAAGAACAAGGACTTCAACGAAATCACCGACCTGTGCGGCAAGAAAGTCGGCACCAGCCGCCGGACCACGTTCCCGGCGGAAATCGCTGAATACAGCAAGGCCAACTGCGAAGCCGCCGGCAAACCGGCCATCGTGGTGATCGGCACCGAAGGCTCGGCGGATGCCCGTGCGCAACTGCGTCAGAGCCGTATCGATGCCGCGATGCAAGGCAGCGAGACCTTGTCGTACCTGAAGACTCAGGAAAAGGACATGTACAAAACGGTCGGCCAGCCGATTTCCGTGCAGTTCTCCGGCATGGGCCTGAGCAACAAAAAGCCTGAGCTGAGCGAAGCGGTGAAGGTTGCGTTGCAGAGCATGATCGATGACGGCAGCTATCAGACCATCCTGAAAAAATGGGACCTGGAGCTGGGCGCAATCAAGACGGCAACCATCAACGCCGGCAAGTAATGCTTGCCCTGTAGGAGCCAGCTTGCTGGCGATAGCGGTGGATCAGTCGCTATGAATGTTGACTGACACACCGCCATCGCCGGCAAGCCGGCTCCTACAGGTTTGGTTGCGTTTCGACTATTGAGAACGGAGCACCAACGATGTCGTCCTCCCCAACCTGGCCCGACCAGCACAAGGCCTGCCTTGCCCTGGCCTTCGACCTCGACGGCCCCACCGGCGATGCGATGCTCAACGGCTCGATCTGGCACAAGCCCGAGTACTTCGGTTTTGGTGGTTACGGCCCCTACCGGGCGCTGCCACGGATTCTCGACCTGCTCGACGACTTCCGCATCCCGACCACGTTTTTCGTTCCGGCCTGGGTCGTGGAGAACTGGCCGAAACAGTGCCAGGCGATTGTCGAGCGCGGGCATGAAGTGGCGTACCACGGCTACAAACACGAATCCTTTTACGCCCTGACGCTGGACCAGCAAAAGGACGTGATGAAGAAATCCCGCGAGGTGTTCTGGAAACACCTGAACATCCGCGCCGAAGGTTTCCGCACGCCGTCCGGCGACTGGCGCGCCGAGACCCCGGCGATGCTGGTGGAAGCCGGCGTGACCTACTCCAGCAGCATGCGCGGCGACGACCGGCCGTACCTGGTGAACGTGCCGGGGTTCGACACGCCACTGGTGGAAATACCCGGGCGCTGGGAAATGGACGACTACGCCTCCCTCGCCTACACCCGCGCGCCGGACTTTCCTTCGGGACTGGACCGCACGGCCAGCTACGAGCTGACTCTGGACAACTGGTGCCGCGAGTACGACGGCGCCATGAGTGAGGGGTTGTGCCTGACCACCCTGTTCCACCCCAAGATCACCGGCAAACCGGGACGCATCCTGCTGCTGGAAAAACTGTTCGAACACATGCGTCAGCGCGACGACGTGTGGTTTGCCACTTGCCGCGACGTCGCCCAGTGGTGGCTGAAGGAGCATCACCATGGCTGATTCCATCGTCTGGCCCGACGGCTATCGCTGCGCCGTGGTACTGACCGTCGATTACAACGATATTCACGGGATTCTCACCCAGGCGCCGGAAGTCGCCGGGCGCGACAAGACACTGTCTGTATGGCGTTACGGCAGCCAGCGCGGCGTCGAGCGTCTGCTGGGTTTGTTCAAGGAGCTGGGGGTTCGCAGCAGCTGGTTTGTCCCCGGCATCGTCGCCGAAGAAAACCCCGAACACCTTCAGGCGATTCAGGCCGGTGGGCATGAAATTGCCTGCGCCGGGTATCGCCATCAAAACTACGACACCCTCGATCTGGCGCAGCAGAGCGCCGAAATTGCCGCCGGCTGCGAGGCTCTGCAAGCATTGACCGGCCAGCGTCCGACGGGGTTTCGCATCCCCGCCGGCAATGGCGCGCCGGGGTTCATCGAGGCGCTGAGGGATCAAGGCATTCATTGGTCATCCTCCTGGCGCGGCGATGATTTGCCGTTCGCACATCCCACTGCGCCGCAGGTGATTGAACTGCCCTTGCACTACGAGCTGGAAGACGAACCCTACTTCGCGTTCAACCTGAGCCCGGCGGTGCCGCCGGCGCAATCGCGGATCGCTTCCTACAGCCACACCCTGGGCAACCTGCAAATGGACTTTGCAGGGTTTCACCGCTTCGGGCTGTGTTACGTGCTGCGTTTGCACCCGGAGATCATTGCCACGCCGGGACGGATCGGCGTGTTGCGCGAATTGCTGCAGGGCATTCAGCAACACAACGACGTGTGGATCGCCACCGGAGCCGAAGTCGCTCAGTGGTGGGCCGATTCTGCGACGCCTGTGACCGAGGATCACCCGGCGTCAGTGTACGAACGGCATTATCGGGACTACCTCCTATGACCGAGCGTTTGCAACGACTGGCGCAGTTTTGCGTCGACACACGATTTGAAGACTTGCCCCCGGCACTGGTTGCACAAGCCAAACGGCACATTCTCGACACCTTTGGCGCGACGCTGGCCGGGGCTGATAGCGATGTGGCGAAACAGGCGCGCCTGGTGTTCGCGGGCGAAACCGGCGGCACGCTGGTCTGGGGCGCGGACCTGCGGGTCGGTGCCGCTCAGGCTGCGATGCTCAACGGCGTCGCCGCGCATGCGCTGGAACTGGATGACACCGGTGGCTGTGACCATTCCGGCGCAGTGGTGCTGCCGGCGGTGATGGCCGCTGTTTCGATGTCCACGCGGCCTGTCAGTGGTCGCGAGTTCATCACGGCGGTGGTCATCGGTTACGAAGTCGGCCGCCGCGTGCTCGAAGCCTGTGGTGGTTATTCGGCGCACAACGGTGCCGGCTGGCATTCCACCGCCACCTGCGGCGTGTTTGGCGCGGCGGCGGCAAGTGCACGCATCCTGGGTTTGAACGCCGGACAAATGCTCTCGGCACTGGGCATTGCCGGCAGTTTCAGCGGCGGCTTGTGGGCCTTCATCCACGACGGCTCGCAGAGTAAAAAACTGCACAGCGGGCGCGCCGCCGAAGGTGGATTGCTGGCAGCACGGTTTGCGCAGCAAGGCATCACCGGGCCGTCGAAGCTGTTCGATGATGTCTGGGGCGGTTTCCTGAAAACCCTGGCCGGCGAGACGGCACAACCAGAGGCACTGGATGCCGACCTGGGCGTCGTGTGGAAGCTCGCCCGCTGTTCGATCAAGCCGTACGCCTCGTGCCGTGGCACGCATTCGGCCATCGACGCGTTGGGGTTGTTGCTGGATCAACTGCAGGTGGATGTCGATCAGGTTGAAGACCTTGAGGTTTCGCTGTGCGGGTTTCTGCAGGACATGTGCGGCGCTCAGGAAGTGAGCAGCCTCGCGGCGGCGCAGATGAGCTTGCCGTACGCCCTCGCCGCACGCTTGGTTCATGGGCATTGCCGGCTGGAGGCGTATGACGACGAGCAACGGCGTGTTCCGCAGATTGCGCTGTGGATGTCGCGCATTCGTCTTGTAGTGGACCCGCAACTGTCAGAGGATGGCGAGCCCGTGGTGAGCGTGCGGACGGTGGACGGTCGGCAGGCGAGCCTGTGCGTCGACCCGCCACTGGGTGCGCCGGGTAATCCGTTGAGTGATGAAGCGTTGGAACAGAAGTTTTTCAGTCTGGCGGTGCGGGTGATGCCGAGGTTGCAGGCAGAGGAACTGATCGGGCAGTTGTGGCGGTTGGAAGCATTGGAATCGGTTGCTGCGCTGGATCGGTGGTTGAGTTGAATTTTGCGTTGCCTGTGCGGGCCTCTTCGCGGGCAAGCCTCGCTCCTACAGGGGCAGCGCAACCGTGTAGGAGCGAGGCTTGCCCGCGAATGGCGCGACACGGTACACCGTCGAACACCCTGAAATCTGAATAAGGACATTTGCCCCACCGTGGCCACTTACTCGCTTGTTATCCGCCGGTTGATGATCGTATCGCTGACCATCGTCGTCAGCCGCGCCATCACCAGCCCGTTGCTCACGTTGTTCCTGAGCAACAAACTGGGCCTCAACCAACAGGACGTTGGCTTGCTGCTGGGCATCGCGGTGTTCATCGCCACCCTGCTCGCGCTCTACGGCGGCTACATCATCGACCGCCTCGAAAAGCGCCGGCTGCTGATCCTCGCCATGCTCTCCAGTGCCATCGGTTTCGTGCTGCTGACCTTCGCCGAAAACCTCTATTTGACCACCCTGACCCTGGTGATCACCGAAACCGCTTCGGCGCTGTTCCTGATCGGCTCGAAGGCGATCCTCAGCGAAAACCTGCCCATGGGCCAGCGTGCCAAGGCCTTTTCCCTGCGCTACACCCTGACCAACATCGGTTACGCCACGGGGCCGATGCTCGGCGTGGTCATCGCCGGTGTCTACCCGATTGCGCCATTCCTGATTGCCGGCGGCATTGCGTTTTTCAGCATCTTTTTGATGAGCGGGATCCCGAAAGATTCGAGCCAGACACCGGCGATTGGGCAGCCGCAAAGCTTTCTGAAAACCCTGATCACCCTGAAAAACGACCGCACGCTGATCATGTTCACTTGCGGCTGTCTGCTCAGCACCGTGGTCCATGGGCGCTTCACCCTGTACCTGTCGCAATACCTGCTGGTGACCCAGGACTCCAAACGCGCCCTGGAAACCATGGCCGCCCTGCTCGCCTGCAACGCCATCAGCGTGATCCTGCTGCAATACCAGATCGGCCGTTTCCTCAAGCGTGAACAACTGCGCTACTGGATTGCCGGTGGCACCAGCCTGTTCATCCTCGGCCTGATCGGCTTCAGCCTGGCGGACAGCCTGGTGTCGTGGTGCATCGCGATGTTCATCTTCACCCTCGGCGAAATGATCATTTACCCCGCCGAGTTCCTGTTCGTCGACACCCTGGCCCCGGAAGAACTGCGCGGCAGTTACTACGGCGCGCAAAACCTGGCGGCCCTGGGCGGTGCCCTGAGCCCGGTGATTTGCGGTTTCCTGTTGATGCACACCCCGGCGCCGACGATGTTTTATGCCCTGAGCGCGCTGACCGCCATGGGCGGTTTCCTGTGTTTCATGAGCGGACGCCGGGTGGCTTTACAGCAAAATTAATGCACTGAAACTGCATTAATATGAATTTGTCTCCGTCTGGAATGAGCGGCACACTGTGCCTCGTTCCTCCCCCAATAGTTGGAACGACTTCAAGGGCTTTCTGGGTATCCCAGCTAAGCCTTTTTTTTGCCTCGACTTTTGCAACGGACCGTTCACCTCATGTTTGCTCGCTGGTTCCCCGCCGCCATCAATACCCGACCTTCTGAATGGAGCCGTGCCGCCATCGGCATGGCCCTCGGTACGATGTTCAGCGTCTGGCTGTGCTCACAGGTTTTCGGCATCGAAGTGGCGCAGCACCTGATCGGTCCGCTGGGCGCCTCGGCAGTGCTGTTGTTCGCGGTGTCCTCCGGCGCATTGGCACAACCCTGGTCGATTCTCGGCGGTTACTTGAGCGCAGGAGTGGTCGCATTGTTGGTCGCCCACGTGCTCGGACGAACCCTTGGCAGTGCTTGCCTGGCCGCAGGCATGTCACTGATTTTGATGTGCTGGCTGCGTTGCCTGCATCCGCCGGCCGGTGCCTTGGCGTTGCTGCTGGTATTGGCAGACCCGGCGACCATCGCGCTGGACTGGAAAGCTCTCGGCCCGGTAATGCTCGGCGCCTCGACGATGTTGCTCAGCGCGCTGGCATACAACAACCTGACGCGCATTCGTTACCCAAGACGCGCCAGTGAACCGGTGGCGATGGTGCCGGCCGATCACCCGCCGATCGACAGCCAGGCGATCACTGCCCAGGATCTGAAACGGGCGCTGGCGGACATGGAAGCTTTCTTTGATGTCACGCCCGAAGACCTTGAACAGTTGATTCAAGCCAGTGAGTTGCATGCCAAACGGCGCAGTATCACTGAAGTCCTTAGCCGCAGAACCTGACACCCTACAGAACCCTTCAGGAGCGAGCAGTCTCGCTCCTGAAGGTTCGAGTCAAGCCGCAGATAATTGCTTGGCCGGTACTGCCAGACTCACTGCCCGCACCGATGCACCGGCACTCAACCCCAGCGTTTTTGCAGTCTGCGCATCGACAATCAACGTGCCCGCCGCTACCCGCGCCGGTGCTGCGGTAATCCGGCACTCGGCAAACTGGCGGTTGTGAATCAGGTAAGTCGCCGCCTGTTCTCCGGGGGTGCCAATGCTCAATTGCAGTACCTGACTGTCACGCACCGCGCGGATGTCGGCGGTGGCGCATTCAATCAGCGGCCCGCCATCGAAAATGTCGATGTAGTCGCGGTGTTCGAATCCTTCCGCCTGAAGCATGCCCAGCGCCGGCTCGGTGTTGGGATGGACGCGGCCAATCACCGAGCGCGCTGCTTCCGGCAACAGGCAGGTCGGCAGCGGAAACTTGGGCATCAGTTCCGCGATGAAGGTCTTGTTGCCCAGGCCGGTGAGGTAATCGGCATCGGCAAAGTCCATCTTGAAAAAGTGCCGCCCCAGCCCTTCCCAGAACGGTGAAATGCCCGCTTCGTCCGAGTAGCCGCGCATCTCTGCAATGACCTTGTCGCCGAAGTGCTGACGGAACTCTGCGAGAAACAGGAACCGCGCCTTCGACAACAAGCGCCCGTTCAGGCCGCTGCGATGATCGGCGTGCAGGAACAGTGAGCACAACTCCGATTGCCCGGTCATGTCGTTACCCAGGAACAACGTCGGCAGTTGTTGATTGATCCCGAGGTTTTTCGACGCCGCGACAAACAAGCCCATTCGATAGTTGTACCAGGGCTCGCGCAGGCCGACGGCACCGGCCAATGCGCAAATACCGATCGCTTCTTGGTGGTCGTTCTCCAGCACAAACAGGTAGTCGGCATCGGCACGCTCGGCGTCGCCGGCAAAGGTTTTCGCGGCCCATTCCAGACGCTGGCGCAAACGCGGCGCATCGGCAGGCAAGGTGGTCAAACCGGTCCCGGCGCTATGAGCCAGGGCCAGGAGTGCCGGCAGGTCAGCCGGTGTGGCGGGACGGACGATCATCGCACTTGCTCCTTGGCAGTCAGGTGTTTGGGCAGGAATACTTCGGCCAACATGCAGCGGGCGCTGCCGCCGCCGATGCGTTCGATGGTGTCGATGTTCACCGGCAGCGGCGTGGTGTGGGCCTCGATCAACCGACGCTGGCGGGTGTCCAACGCTTGCCAGGCGGTACGTGACATCACCAGCACGGGGTCGCCCGCACTGCTTTGAACTTCCAGCATGTTGCCGGCAAAGGATTCCAGCTGGCTCCAGTTCAGCGCGATGACTTGCTTGCCGCTGTCTTCCAGCCGCGAGCGCAGGGCCAGGCGTTCGCTCGGGTTCGTGACCGATGCCAGGCAGGCAATGGCCAGCCGCGTACCGACGCTCATCATCACGTTAGTGTGGTAAATCGCGACGCCCTGACGGTCCTGCGCCGTGAACGCGCACAGCTCGTAACCCAGATGGTTGACCACCTCATCCAGCGCCCGGGCGTGGGTGCGGGTGGAGTAGCCGGCGTAGCAAATCCGCTGCTGACGATCCAGCACCATGCTGCCGGTGCCTTCCAGGAAGACTTCCTGCTGTTCGAGGCTGGAAAGGTCCAGCAACTGCTCGACCCGGTATTCGTCGCGCAGCCAGTCGAGCACACCTTTATCCCGCTCCAGGCGCCGGTTGTGGCCCTGCATCGGGTACAGCACCAACGTGCCGTCGGGGTGGCTGCTCCACCAGTTGTTGGGAAAGATCGAGTCTGGCGTGTGCGGGGCCTCAAGGTCGTTGTGCACAAGGACCTCGACGCCTTGCCCGCGCAGTGCGGCAACGTAGCCGTCGAATTCTTGCAGGGCCTTGAGCTGAACGTCTTCGGACACGGCGGCCGGGCGCTGAAAACGGTTGTTCGCCGCCGTGTCCTGATTGAAAGAGAAACGTGTCGGGCGAATCATCAAAACGGTATTGGTGGTTTGCATGGGCACAGATTCAATGAGGGTTGAGAGAGGCTCATTGTCTGTTTCGGGAGCGGGAAAACCCGGTTGATAAGGGTTTTTAAGGTGATGGAAACGGCTGAAGATTCCGGCCCCTCCAGCCGATTCGGCAAACACCAAAAACCACTGTGGGAGCGAGCCTGCTCGCGATAGCGGCGTACCAGTCGACATCAATGCCGGATGACACACCGCTATCGCCGGCAAGCCGGTCTCGCTCCCACAGGGAACTGCGGTGTTCACTACTCCATCGTGGTCTTGACCATCGCCAGTTCCGGGTGGCTGACCAGTTTGTCGATGTGCAGCTCCGGGTCGTCGAACCAGACTTCGGTCAGCACCCGGTAATGTTCCATGTCGCGGCAACGCATGCGCAGGCTGTAGTCGAACGCGCCGCTGATCAAGCGACACTCCAGCACCTGCGGGCAAGCACGGACCTTGGCTTCGAAGGCTTTTTGCGCCGCCCGCCCGCTCTGGTTCGACAGCGCAACCAACACCAGCAAAGACAGCCCCGGTGTCAGTTTTTTCTCATCGAGGATCGCCCCGTAACCGCGAATGACCCCGAGCTGTTCAAGCTTGCGCACCCGTTCCAGGCATGGCCTGGGGGTCAGGTGCACGCGCTCCGAAAGCTTTTGGTAAGTGATGCGCCCTTCATGGCGCAGCACTTCAATGATTGCCTGATCGATACGATCAAGCACGATCGACAGATCGCGGATATCCGCCATGTACGTCTTGCCTCACTTCAAACGACCCGATAGGAATTGCTGCAAACGTTCACTGTTTGGCCGGTCGAGGATCGTCGCATCACCCTGCTCCTCGACCCGCCCCTGATGCAAGAACAACACCTGGCTCGACACCTGCCGGGCAAAGCCCATTTCGTGGGTCACCATCAACATGGTCCGGCCTTCTTCCGCCAGTGCCTGAATCACCTTGAGCACTTCGCCGACCAATTCCGGATCAAGGGCCGAGGTCGGCTCGTCGAACAACAGAATTTCCGGCTCCACCGCCAGCGCCCGGGCAATCGCCACCCGTTGTTGCTGCCCACCGGACAGAAACGCCGGGTATTGATCGGCGACTCGCTGCGGCAAGCCGACCTTGTCCAGATAAGCCCGTGCACTTTCCTCTGCCGCCTTGCGGCTGATGCCCAGCACCCGGCACGGCGCCAGCACGATGTTTTCCAGGACGGTCAGGTGACTCCACAAATTGAAATGCTGGAACACCATCGCCAGGCGCGTGCGCAAGCGCTGCAACTGTGCCGGATGGGCGACGCGCATGCCACCCGCACCCGGGCGAGTGATGACCCGTTCGCCGTCGAGTTCGATGGCGCCTTCGTCCGCCCGTTCCAGAAAATTGATGCAACGCAGCATGGTGCTTTTGCCTGAACCGCTGGCGCCGATCATGCTCACCACGTCCCCTGCCCGCGCATTCAACGAGACGCCCTTGAGCACTTCATTGTCACCAAAACGTTTATACAGATTTTCAACCGTGAGTTTGTACATGCAGACACCCCTGCAGCAGCACCCGATTCGGCGCTGCTCTGGATAAATGGATTAATGAGTCGGCCCGAGAAAGCTCAGCCAGCGCTTTTCCGCGAGGCGAAATGCGCCGACCAGGCCAAACGACAACGCGAGGTACAGCAGGCCGGCAATGCCGAACGCCTGAAAGGTCATGAAGGTCGCAGCGTTAGCGTCGCGGGCGACTTTGAGAATGTCTGGAATGGTTGCGGTGAACGCCACCGAAGTCGCGTGCAGCATCAGGATCACTTCGTTGCTGTAATACGGCAGCGCCCGGCGCAGCGCCGAGGGCAGGATCAGTCGCAGGTACAGGCGCCAGCCGCTCAAGCCATAAGCGTGGGCTGCCTCGATTTCACCGTAGGGAATGCTGCGGATCGCCCCGGCGAAAATTTCCACGGTATAGGCGCAAGTGTTGAGGGTGAACGCGAGCAGCGTGCAATTCATCGCGTCGCGAAAGAACGCTTCGAGCAGCGGCTGCGAGCGCACCACTGCGATGCCGTAGATCCCGCTGTAGCAAATCAGCAGCTGGATATACAGCGGCGTACCGCGAAACACGTAGGTAAACAGCTGAACCGGCCAGCGCAGCAAGCCCCAGCGCGAGGTGCGCAGGATCGCCAACGGCAACGACAGGACAAAGCCCATCGCGATGCTCGCCACCAGCAACCACAGGGTCATCGCCAGGCCAGTGAGGGTCTCGCCGTCGCTGAACAGAAAGGGTTTCCAGTATTCGGCAATCAACTCGATCATCGCGCCATCCCCCGTACGCCCTGGTTGTAACGTCGCTCCAACACACGCAAGGCGTAGTTCGACGCGCTGGTGATCAGCAGATAAAGCGCCGCCGCCATCAGCAGGAAATCGAGCATGTTGAAGGTGCTTTTACCGGCCTCCTGCGCGACCTTTACCAGGTCCGACAGGCCGATGATCGACACCAGCGCCGTGGCCTTGAGCAACACCAGCCAGTTGTTGCCCAGGCTCGGCAAGGCGAAACGCATCATTTGCGGAAACACCACGAAACGAAACCGCTGCCAGCGGTTCAAACCGAAACACGCCGCGGCTTCCTGCTGTCCACGCGGCACGCTGAGGATCGCCCCGCGAAAGGTCTCGGTGAAATACGCGCCATAGATAAACCCGAGGGTGATAATCCCGGCCACGAACGGGTCGATTTCCATGTACGGCCAGCCCATCGCTTCGGTCAGGCTGCTCAGCCAGCCTTGCAGGCTGTAGAAAATCAGCAGCATCAACACCAGGTCCGGCACACCGCGAATCAAGGTGGTGTAGAAGGTTGCCGGCAGGTTCAACAGCTTCAGCGGCGACAGCTTTGCCGCCGCGCCGAGCAGCCCCAGCGCCATGCTCACCAGCAGCGAGAGCGCCGACAGTTTCAGCGTGACCCAGGTGCCGTGCAGCAACAATGGGCCATAGCCTTGCAGGGCCGAAACATCGAGCCCGATCAGATTCAGGAAGGAATTCACGCCAGTCACCTGTCTTGAGGCGCCCACGATGAAACACTGTGCCGGTTCACGGCACAGTGTCTTGGGGCGCGAGGATCAGTTGTTGTAGAGGTCCAGATCGCCGAAATGCTTCTGCTGGATCTGTGCGTAGATGCCCTTGTCGTGCAGGGCCTTGATGGCGGCATTGAGCATGCCTTTGAGTTCTTCGTTGTCCTTGCGCACGCCGATGGCGATTTCCGACGGCACCAACGGGTCGCTGATGCCTTCGCTGTTCTGGAAGTCAGCCCCTTGTGGGGATGTGAGGAAGCTCATCTGCGCTTGCAGCTTGTCCTGGATCGACGCATCGAGACGGCCATAAACCAGGTCGGCGTATACCTGATCCTGATTCTGATAAGCGCGCAGCTTCACGCCGCCCGGCCCCAGTTTGGCCTTGGCGTAGGTTTCCTGAATCGTGCCCTGCATGTAACCGATGGTCTTGCCCCGCAGCGACTCGGCGTTGGGCAGCAGCCCGGAGTCCTTGCGGGTGACGATGGCGGTCGGCCCGGCGTACAGACGGTCGGTGAAGTCGATCTGCTTTTTGCGCGGCTCGGTCACGGTCATCGACGATTCGATGGCGTCGAACTTGCCGGCCTTGAGGGCTGGAATCAGCCCGTCGAAATCATTGCTGACCCACACGCAGGTCAGTTTCAGCTCGGCACAGATCGCGTTGCCCAGGTCCACGCCAAAGCCCTGCACGCCGCCATCGGCGGTGGTTGACTCAAAAGGCGGGTAGCTTGGGTTGACGCCGAATCGCAGCTCTTTCCATTCCTTGGCATGGGCGCCGGTGGTGCAGCACAGCAGCGCGAGTGTCGGCAAAGTCAGCCATTTGATATTCATCTTCTTGAGTCCCGATTTGTTTGGAGTTATCGCGGCCTGGCGAACCGGACCGCCTTTTTGGGCAGGAACAGAGAGTCGGTGCGGCGCGAGCCGCAACAGCGTTCTTATTGTTTTGTTCGAGGGGCCGCACGTTGCGGCCTCCAGCCTGAAACCCTCGACACAGACGGCTTCAAAAGCACGGCCAGAATGCCAACAGATAACCTGTTGCAGGTGTCGTAAGGGCCGCTCCAGACGCCCCGATTGCGCTGATAAGGCTGTTTTCACAGCCGATTCGGTCGTGAGCGCGGCCCGCGGTGGTCTTGAGAGGGAGATCCTTCAGCGCTATTACAAAAATGCACACGAGACCTGCACATATCCGGGTTGTACTAGGCAAATTTGCACTGTTACGATCCAGCATCGCTCGCGCGCGAGCTTCTCTATAAAGAACAATAAAAGCAGGGAGTTAGTGATGACTGCTCAGGTTTCATCGAAGTGGACTTCGTCCATGGATGCCACGCAAAACGACGTGCTGGCCGAGGTTCGCAACCATATCGGTCACCTGACCCTCAACCGCCCCGCCGGCCTCAACGCCATTACCCTCGACATGGTGCGCAATCTGCAGCGTCAGCTCGACGCCTGGGCGCAGGATTCGAACATTCACGCGGTGGTCTTGCGCGGTGCCGGCGAAAAAGCCTTTTGTGCCGGCGGCGACATCCGCTCGCTGTATGACAGCTTCAAAAACGGCGACACCCTGCACGAAGACTTCTTCGTCGAGGAATACGCCCTCGACCTCGCGATTCACCATTACCGCAAACCGGTTCTCGCCCTGATGGACGGCTTCGTCTTGGGCGGCGGCATGGGCCTGGTGCAAGGCGCCGATTTACGCGTGGTCACCGAGAAAAGCCGCCTGGCGATGCCGGAAGTGGCCATCGGTTATTTCCCGGACGTCGGTGGCAGCTACTTCCTGCCGCGCATCCCCGGTGAACTGGGGATCTACCTGGGCGTCAGCGGCGTGCAGATCCGTGCGGCGGATGCGCTCTATTGCGGCCTGGCCGACTGGTATCTGGACAGCAGCAAACTGGCCACGCTGGACGAAAAACTCGATCAGCTGGAATGGCACGACACGCCGCTCAAGGACCTGCAAGGCCTGCTGGCCCGACTCGCCGTGCAGCAACTGCCGGACGCGCCATTGGAAGCGCTGCGCCCGGCTATCGATCACTTCTTCGCCCTGCCCGATGTGCCGGGTATTGTTGAACAACTGCGCAACGTCACGGTTGCCGACAGCCATGAATGGGCGACCACCACCGCCGACCTGCTGCAAAGCCGTTCACCGCTGGCCATGGGCGTGACCCTGGAAATGCTGCGGCGCGGTCGGCACCTGAGTCTGGAAGACTGTTTTGCCCTGGAGCTGCACCTGGACCGTCAGTGGTTCGAGCGCGGCGACCTGATCGAAGGCGTGCGCGCCTTGCTGATCGACAAAGACAAGACCCCGCGCTGGAACCCGCCGACCTTGCAGGCGCTGGACGCCGCACACGTCGCGAGTTTTTTCACAGGGTTTGACCGGAGCGGGAGCTGAGCCATGCACGATATCGAATTGAGCGAAGAGCAAGTCATGATCCGCGACATGGCCCGGGACTTTGCCCGTGGCGAAATCGCGCCCCACGCGCAAGCCTGGGAAAAGGCCGGCTGGATCGACGACGGTCTGGTGGCGAAGATGGGCGAACTGGGTCTGCTGGGCATGGTGGTGCCCGAGGAATGGGGCGGCACTTATGTCGATTACGTCGCCTACGCCCTGGCGGTGGAAGAGATTTCCGCCGGCGACGGCGCCACGGGCGCACTGATGAGCATCCACAACTCCGTGGGTTGCGGGCCGGTCATGAACTACGGCACCGACGAACAGAAACAGACCTGGTTGCCGGATCTGGCCAGCGGCAAGGCCATTGGCTGCTTCTGCCTGACCGAGCCGCAAGCCGGTTCCGAGGCGCATAACCTGCGCACCCGCGCCGAACTGCGCGACGGCCAGTGGGTGATCAACGGCGCCAAGCAATTCGTCAGCAACGGTAAACGGGCGAAACTGGCGATTGTGTTTGCCGTGACCGATCCGGACCTGGGCAAGCGTGGTATCTCGGCGTTTCTGGTGCCGACCGATACCGCCGGTTTCATCGTTGATCGCACCGAACACAAGATGGGCATTCGCGCCTCCGATACCTGCGCAGTCACCCTGAGCAACTGCACCATCCCCGAAGCCAATCTGTTGGGTGAGCGCGGTAAAGGCCTGGCCATCGCCCTCTCCAACCTCGAAGGCGGACGCATCGGCATCGCCGCGCAGGCCTTGGGTATCGCGCGTGCCGCTTTCGAAGCGGCGCTGGCCTACTCCCGTGATCGCGTGCAGTTCGCCAAGCCGATCATCGAGCACCAGAGCATCGCCAACATGCTGGCCGACATGCACATGCAACTCAACGCTGCACGGTTGATGATCCTGCACGCCGCGCGGTTGCGCAGTGCCGGCAAGCCGTGTCTGTCGGAGGCTTCGCAGGCCAAGCTGTTTGCCTCGGAAATGGCGGAGAAGGTCTGCTCCTCAGCGATGCAGATCCATGGCGGGTACGGGTATCTGGAGGATTACCCGGTGGAGCGTTATTACCGGGATGCGCGGATCACGCAGATTTATGAAGGGTCGAGCGAGATTCAGCGGATGGTGATTGCCCGAGAGTTGAAGAATTATCTGGTGTGAACCTTAAAAAGCTTCGCGGGCAAGCCTCGCTCCTACAGGTTATCGGTGTTCGCATGAACAACACATAACCCGTAGGAGCGAGGCTTGCCCGCGAAGACGTCCGTGAGAACGCTACATCACTTACCGACGAACTCCGCCTCACGCTTGGCAATAAACGCCGCCATCCCTTCCTTCTGATCCTGCGTCGCAAACGCCGCATGGAACACCCGACGCTCAAAGCGCACGCCTTCCGACAGGCTCACTTCGAAGGCGCGGTTGACGCTTTCCTTGACCATCATCGCAATCGGCAACGATTTCTTGGCGATCAGTGCGGCGACTTTCAGCGCTTCTTCCAGCAATTCATCCGCTGGCACGATTCGCGCCACGATCCCGCAACGCTCCGCTTCAACCGCATCGATCAAACGCCCGCTCAGGCACATTTCCATCGCCTTGGCTTTACCGACCGCGCGAGTCAGGCGCTGGGTGCCGCCCATGCCCGGCAACACGCCGAGGTTGATTTCCGGTTGGCCGAACTTCGCGTTGTCCCCGGCGAGGATGAAGTCGCACATCAGCGCCAGTTCACAACCACCGCCCAGGGCAAAACCGTTCACGGCAGCGATGATCGGCTTGCGGCGGTTGGCCACGCGGTCGCTGTCGCTGAACAGATCGTCGAGGTAGATCTGCGGGTAGGTCAGCTCAGCCATTTCCTTGATGTCGGCACCTGCGGCGAAGGCTTTTTTCGAGCCGGTCAGCACGATGCAACCGATGTTCGAATCGGCTTCCAGGCCATCGAGGGCGTGGTTCAGTTCGCTGACGATCTGCGCGTTCAACGCGTTCAGCGCCTGCGGACGGTTCAGGGTGATCAGGCCGACACGGCCGTGGGTTTCCAGCAAAATCGTTTCGTAACTCACAATGGACTCCTTCTTAAAGACTGCGCGAAATGACCATGCGCTGAATATCGCTGGTGCCTTCGTAGATCTGGCACACCCGCACGTCGCGGTAGATCCGCTCCAGCGGGAAGTCGTTCAGATAACCGTAACCGCCGAGGGTTTGCAATGCGGCAGAGCAGACCTTTTCGGCCATTTCCGAGGCAAACAGCTTGGCCATGGACGCTTCGACCAACGCCGGTTTGCCGCTGTCACGCAGCGCGGCGGCGTAATGCACCATTTGCCGGGCGACGGCGATCTGGGTCGCCATGTCCGCGAGGCGGAACGCGACGGCCTGATGCTCGATGATCGGTTTGCCGAAGCTCTCGCGCTCACGGGCGTAATCCCGCGCCGCTTCAAACGCGGCTCGGGCCATGCCCACCGATTGCGAAGCGATGCCGACGCGGCCGCCTTCGAGGTTGGCCAGGGCAATTCGATAGCCTTCACCCTCCTCGCCCAAGCGGTTGGCCACCGGCACTTTGACGTCTTCGAACAGAATCTGGCAGGTGTCGGACGCATGCTGGCCGAGTTTGTCTTCGACGCGGGCGACTTTGTAGCCCGGTGAATCGGTCGGCACGATCAGTGCGGTGATCCCGCGTTTGCCGGCGCTCGGGTCCGTCACTGCAAACACGATCACCACGCCGGCGTTTTGCCCGGAGGTGATGAACTGTTTGCAACCGTTCAGGACGTAATGATCACCTTCCAGGCGCGCACGGGTTTTCAGGCCGCTGGCATCGGAGCCGGCCTGCGGTTCGGTCAGGGCGAAGGCGCCGAGCATTGCACCGCTGGCCAACGGTTTGAGAAAGCGTTCTTTCTGGTCGTCGTTGCCGTAGTTCAGGATCGGCACGCAGCCGACCGAGTTGTGCACGCTCATGATGGTCGAGCAGGCGCCGTCGCCGGCGGCGATTTCTTCCAGGGCCATGGCGTAGGCCAGGTAACCGGTGTCGCACCCGCCCCACTGTTCGGGCACCAGCATGCCGAAGAAGCCCAGTTCAGCCATTTCACCGATGGCTTCCTTGGGGAAGCGGTGCTCACGGTCCCATTCGGCGGCGAACGGTTTCAGCCGTTCCTGGGCAAACTGCCGGGCCGCTTCGCTGATCTGCAGTTGTTCGTCATTGGGAATCATGGCAAATCCTTAAAATCCGGGGTACGACACAGAACTCTGTGGGAGCCAGCCTGCTGGCGATGGCGTCGTGTCAGTCACTGTCTGCTTTTATGACATACCGCATCGCCAGCAGGCTGGCTCCCACAGGGGTGAGGTTGGCCTAGTACAGGCATTCCACGGCCATCGCCGTGGCTTCGCCGCCGCCGATGCAGATCGCCGCAACGCCGCGTTTCAGGCCTTTCTGGCGCAGGGCCGAGAGCAGGGTCACGAGGATCCGCGCGCCGGACGCACCGATCGGGTGGCCCAAGGCGCACGCGCCGCCGTGCACGTTGAGTTTCTCGTGGGGGATTTCCAGATGGGTCATCGCAGCCATGCCGACCACCGCGAAGGCTTCATTGACTTCCACCAGGTCCACGTCATTCAACGACCAGCCGGTTTTCTTCATCAGCCGCTTGATCGCGCCGATCGGTGCCACCGGGAACAGGCCCGGCGTGTCGGCGAATGCCGCGTGGCCATGGATCACCGCCAGCGGTTTGAGGCCGCGCTTGTCCGCTTCGGAACGACGCATCAGCACCAGCGCCGCCGCACCGTCGGAAATCGAGCTGGAGTTGGCCGCCGTCACCGTGCCGCCTTCGCGGAAGGCCGGTTTCAGCGAGGCAATCTTGTCCAGTTTGGCTTTCGGCGGCTGCTCATCGTTGCTGATGACGACTTGCTCTTTGCCGACGGTCACGGTCAGCGGCACGATCTCGTCCTTGAAGCTGCCGTCCTCGATCGCCTGCTGCGCGCGGGTGGTCGAAGCGATGGCAAAGGCATCCTGGGCTTCGCGGCTGAAGCCGTTGGTTTCAGCGCAATCTTCCGCGAAAGTGCCCATCAGGCGGCCCTTGTCGTAGGCGTCTTCCAGGCCGTCGAGGAACATGGAGTCGAGCACACGGCCATGGCCCATGCGATAACCGCTGCGGGCGCGGTCCAGCAGGTATGGCGCGTTGGACATGCTTTCCATGCCGCCCGCCACCACCACATCGGCACTGCCGGCGAGCAGCATGTCATGGGCCAGGATGGCCGCTTCCATACCGGAACCGCACATCTTGTTCAGGGTGGTGCAGCGGGTCGATTTATCCAGCCCGGCGCCCAGTGCAGCCTGGCGCGCAGGGGCCTGGCCGAGGCCGGCGGGCAGCACGCAGCCAAACAGCACTTCTTCAACCGCGTCCGGCGCAACACCGGCGCGTTCAACCGCGGCGCGAATCGCGGCGGCACCCAATTGCGGTGCAGTCAGGCTTTTCAGTTCGCCCTGGAAACCGCCCATCGGGGTACGGACGGCGCTGACGATAACGATTGGATCGTGGGAAAGGGTCATGACAAATCCTCCTTACTTGGCGGCCATGCGCAAGGCACCGTCGAGACGGATCACCTCGCCATTGAGCATGCTGTTATCAATGATATGCCTGACCAGCTGCGCGTACTCGGCCGGTTTGCCCAAACGTGGTGGAAACGGCACGCCAGCGGCAAGGGAATCGCGGACTTCCGGGGTCATGCCGGCCATCATCGGCGTCTCGAAAATCCCTGGGGCGATGGTCATCACACGGATACCGAAGCGCGCCAGTTCACGAGCCGCCGGCAAGGTCAGGCTGACAATCGCGCCTTTCGATGCCGCATAAGCCGCCTGGCCGATCTGGCCGTCATAGGCCGCGGCGGATGCGGTGTTGATGATCACACCGCGCTCGCCATCGGCATCCGGCTCGGTTTCGGCGATGGCCGCCGACGCCAGACGCAGCATGTTGAAGCTGCCGATCAGGTTGACGTTGATCACCTGGCTGAAACTGGCCAGTGCATGCGGACCGTTTTTGCCGAGGATCTTCTCGCCACGCACGATGCCGGCGCAGTTGACCAGACCGTTCAGGCCACCGAAGGCTTTGACCGTGGCCTGCACTGCCGCTTCCGCCGCCGCTTCATTGCTGATGTCCGCGACCACGCTTTGCGCGCCGAGACGTTCAGCCTGGGCCGCGACCGCTTCGGCGTTCATGTCCACCAGCATCACTTTGGCGCCGGCAGCGACCAGCATTTCAGCGGTGGCCGCACCGAGCCCGGAGGCACCGCCGGTGACGAGAAAAACCTTGTTTTCGATCTGCATCATTGTTTCCTTGGATTCAAGCTGAAACGTTCTTCGCTGCGGCCTCTTGAGCCTTGGCGATTTCCTGGTTGCGCAAGATAAAGCGCTGCAATTTGCCGCTTGGGGTTTTCGGCAACTCGCTGACAAATTCGATTTCACGTGGGTAAGAGTGCGCGGCCAGACGTTTGCGCACATGTTGGCGCAGTTCTTCGGCCAACTCCGGCGCGGCGCGGTATTGCGCGCTGAGCACGACGAAGGCTTTGACCAGTTCGGTGCGCTCCGGATCGGGTTTGCCCACCACGGCGGCTTCGACGACGGCCGGGTGTTCGATCAACGCACTTTCCACGTCGAACGGGCCGACACGGTAGCCGGAGGTGGTGATTACGTCGTCACTGCGGCCGACGAAACTGATGCTGCCGTCCGGGTTCCACTCGACGGTATCGCCGCTCAGGTAATAGTTGCCGACGAAGGCTTTGGTCGGTGCGCCTTCGTAGCCGTTGAACCAGCACATTGGCGATTGAGTGCGGTCGATGGCGAGGATGCCGGGTTGGCCGACACCCAGTTCCTTGTACTCCTCGTCCAGCACCACGATACGGTGGCCCGGCGAAGCAAAACCGGCGGCGCCCATGTGGATCGGATGATCGAGGCCGTGGTGGTTGCACAGGACCATGCCCAATTCGGTCTGGCCGTAATGGTCGTGAATGACCACGCCGAGGTTGTCGGCGAACCAGCGGATCACTTCCGGGTTCAACGGCTCGCCGGCGCTGCTGACGATGCGCAACTTGCCTTTGATCGACTTAGCGAACTCATCGCCACCGGCGATCAAAAGACGATAGGCGGTTGGTGAGCCAGTGAGGTTGGTGATCCCGTACTTGTTGATCACCCGGCAGGTGCTTTCGAGGGTGAACGGGCCATCGTAAAAGGTGATCGGATGCCCCATCGCCATTGGCCCGGTGACGCCGAAATAGATGCCGTAGGCCCAACCCGGATCGGCGACGTTCCAGAACGCGTCTTCAGGGCGCAGGTCCACGGCGTCGCGGGTGTAACTCTCGAACGCGACGATTGCCTTGAGCGGCACCGACAACGCTTTCGACGGGCCGGTGGTGCCGGAGGTGAACATCAGCAGGAACGGGTCTTCGCCGGTCAGCAGCACCGGTTCGCAGTCAGCGGAATAGTTGGCCAGTTCGGCCCAGAAACTGAAATCGCCACGGACGATGCCCTGGCCTTTTGCACCACCGACGGTGACGATGGTCGGGCAGTCGGCGACTTCAGCGAGTTTCGAGCGATTGACCGCGTCGGTCACCACCACTTTGGCGCCGGAGCTGCTCAAGCGGTGTTCGATGGCCTTGGGGCCGAACGCGGTGAACAGCGGCTGATACACCGCGCCGATGCGCCAGGTGGCGAACACGGTGATCAACAATTCGATATTGCGCGGCAGCAGGCCGGCGACCTTGTCGCCTTTTTTTACGCCCTGCGCCAGCAGGAAATTGGCGAAACGTGCAGCCTTGTCCTGCAAGTCGCTGAAGGTGTACGTAGAGCTGGAACCGTCGCGACCTTCCCAGAACAGCGCGATGCGACCTGGTAACGCATGCCGGTCGCAACACTCGACACAGGCATTGAGGGCCGTCAGGTTCCCCGCGAGTGCGGCGTCGACGGTGTGCTGATAATTGAACTGTGACGTGGCAGACAAGTAATCGCGCATTGCCAGAATCCCTCGGTATTTTTATTAGGTTGGGGGAAGCGTAACCAACAGCGAAATACTCGCTCTGCGCGGGGGGGGGGGCAATGGTCAAAGCTATCAAGTTGTCTGACTGGTTTGGCCAAGATCCAACAGATGTGGCGCCCGGTTTGACGCGTTCGCGGGCAAGCCTCGCTCCTACAGGGGATCGCATTTCTCTGTAGGAGCGAGGCTTGCCCGCGAAGAGGCCCGCCCAATCACCACAAAACCCGGATCAGCTCGCTTCGGTCAGAATCAAACTCCGATAATGCCCCGGATTCGACCCCGACCATTTGCGAAACGCCTTGTAGAACGAGCTCGCATCGGCAAACCCCAGCCGTGTGGCGATTTCGGCGAAGCTGATACTTGGCTCCGCCAGCCAGACAATGGCCAGTTCCTTGCGCACGCTGTCCTTGAGGCCTTGATAGGTCTGCCCCTCCTCCGCAAGCCGCCGCCGCAAGGTCGAGGCCGACATGCACAGTTGCTGTGCCAGAGGTTCGGTTTCCGGCCACTGTTCGGCGGGCAATTGCCGCAAATCGTGCTTGATCCGACTCGCCAGACTCTCCGGGTCGCGGTACTTGACCAGAATATTGGCCGGCGCATGGGCCAGGAAGCGCTTGAGTTCTTCCGCGCTGCGCTTGATCGGCAGGTCCAGGCAATCGGCCGAAAAAATCATTCGAGTGCGCGGCCGGTCGAAACGCAGGTTCTCGGAAAACATCACCTGATAGTCATCACAGAAATCCGGTTCCGGGCAGCGCAACTCGATGGCCAGAATCGGAATCCGCCGCCCGGCCAGCCAACACGCAACACCGTGAACGATCATCCAGTAGGTGAAATAGGTGAACGCGCGGCGAGGGTCCTGGTCGTCTTCCAGCAGGACGATTTCCGCGAGACTTTGCTGACGAACCAGCTGCGCGGGCAGGTGTTCGAGCATCAACGACAGAAACCCCAGCCCCGAAGTCAGGCCGGCAGCAAGGCTCGACTGGACCATCGAGCAGCGGCACAGGAACTCCAGGCTGCCGGATTTGAGCTTGCGCGGGTCCATGCCAAAAAACTCATCGTCGCCACGTCGGGCCAGCAACCGCCACAAACGCGCATAGGCCGTGGCCGGGACGCGGGCAACGGCGGACTCCAGCAGCGCCGGATCGATACCGACCTTGTTCAACACCTCATCGGTGGCCGCGCCAGGGGCGCAACTTTGCAACAGCGCTTCACGCACCAGTTGAATGGAAATGGTGTCTTTTTCCGACATTGCGCGGGGTGTGCCCTGTTGTTTGAGTGGAGGGCATAGTAGCGCACAGCGACACAGTTCCGTAGGAGCGAAGCTTGCTCGCGAAAGCAGTGTGTCATTCAACATCCACAGTGACTGACATGGCCTCTTCGCGGGCAAGTCGGATCGCCGCACCGCTCGCTCCTACAGGGGGTACTTGGGCGATGTTGAGGGTTGTTCAGGTTAGGTTCAGGTAAATGTCAACTATTGGCATTT
Source organism: Pseudomonas sp. BF-R-01 (assembly GCF_019946615.1). Classification (NCBI taxonomy): domain Bacteria; kingdom Pseudomonadati; phylum Pseudomonadota; class Gammaproteobacteria; order Pseudomonadales; family Pseudomonadaceae; genus Pseudomonas; species Pseudomonas sp. BF-R-01. The sequence continues at coordinate 1,037 of NZ_JAGYFX010000002.1, read as the reverse complement.
GGGAATGAGTGTCATTATGTTACAAATTAGCACCCTATCTAATTCCACGACGGTGCTGAATGCTTGTTCCTTTTCTGATCATGCTGCGCGAAGGCATCGAGGCCGCATTGATCGTCGGCATCATCGCCAGTTACCTCAAGCAAACCGGTCGTGGCCAGTGGATGCCGGCCGTTTGGATTGGTGTGTTTCTCGCTGCGGCACTGGCCCTGCTGGTGGGCGGTGGTCTGGAACTGGTCAGCGCTGAGTTCCCGCAGAAACAACAGGAACTGTTTGAAGGTGTGGTCGGCCTGGTGGCGGTCGGCATCCTCAGTTCCATGGTGTTCTGGATGCGCAAGGTGGCGCGTTCGATCAAGCATTCGCTGCACGTCTCCCTCGATCAGGCGCTGGCTGGCTCTAAACATCAGGTCACGGCGCTGATTGCCATGGTGTTTTTCGCCGTCGCCCGGGAAGGCCTGGAAACGGTGTTTTTCCTGCTCGCGGTGTTCCAGCAAAGCGAAGGCCCGGCGGCCCCGATTGGCGCCCTGCTCGGCCTGATTCTGGCGATCATCGTTGGCTTCCTCATTTACACCGGCAGCATGCGCCTGAACCTCGGCGCGTTCTTTCGCTGGACAGGGCTGTTCATCCTCGTGGTGGCCGCCGGCATTCTCGCCAACTCGGTACAGGCGCTGCATGAAGCCGGGGTCTGGAATCACCTGCAAACCGTGCTGTTCGACTTCAGCGCCACGCTGCCAATGGACGGCCCGTTGGGCTCGGTGCTGGCCGGGATGTTCGGCTACCAGGACGCGCCCACCGTCAGCACCCTCGGCGCTTATCTGATTTACCTGGTGGTGGCGCTGGTGATGTTTTTTCTCCCGGCGCCACCTGCCCTCCGTAGGAGCGAGCCCGCTCGCGATGGTCGTTAACGATAACGCGTAAAACCAGATGCCCAGCGGCGCCTGTGGCTTTTTCGCGAGCAGGCTCGCTCCCACAGGGTGGGCGTACGCCAATGCATTTTTTCCAGTCAGTAAGGGCACCCATGTCAAATCAAGCCCCTCCCC